>JBGAJL010000048.1:0-31297 GCA_044224935.1 Flavitalea sp. | reverse complement strand
GGCAGGCAGGCAGGGATATCGGGCTGATCAGTTATGATGATACTCCTATGAAGGAAATCCTGTTAAATGGTATTACTGTTATAAGCACTGATTTTGCGCAAATGGGGAAAACAGCAGGAGAGCTTATTACAGAAAGGCGGATCGAAAAAATTGCCAACCGCGGCGGGTTGATTAAGCGGAGCACCTTATAATATGCAGGATTGCGCCAGCCACCCGTTTTATGAAGATGTATTGCAGCGATGGAGAAATATTTCATGTATATAAAAGCGGAAATTGTATGGCAGGTGCTATTTCACTATATCCTTTACCTGTTGTCTTATGTCCTCTATGTCAAAAATCCTTTTCCAGCCATCTTTAAATAAAATAGGTTTTGCTCTTTTGCTTATTTTATACGCGGCATCTGAAAACGTTCCATTCACTTCGTTGAATAATACGGCGATCTGTATACGTAAATGCCCAAGAACAAAATCTCTTGCAGCTGCTTCGGGCACGCCCAGTTCAATGATCCGGTCGTATCCCTCTTTTATCATTTCCATCGCGGTTTGCGAGAGTGTCTCTACCATTGCGGGCTCCAGTATGGCCATTTGCTCCAATGTAATGCGATGCGTATTCTTTATCGGGCCATACATATCCTGTGATATCTTTTCACCTAACTTATAGTGTTCTTCATTGCCATGCATTAATGCAATCACTATTGATTGTTTTGCTGAGATCCCCCCATAAAAATCTCTGAACCCCTGCTCGGTAGGTTCCCAATTAAAGATGCCCGGATGACATGGATGGGCAATAATATATCCAAGGTCATCTCTGTGATAAATAATTCCGTCCAGCGGCGCTGCAGGGTCCAATGTCATTACCAGGGCCCCTGATTTCATCAGGAATAACTTTATTGAACAGGTGTGCTAACTTGATGTCTTCAATATCCGAATCGCCGAGAATACCATTATCATAATGTATGATTCGCCTAGCAGGTTGGTTTTTCTTCAGATTTTGCGCCTTGTTCACCAACTTCTAAATAATCAAGAGAATTAAAGTACTTCTTGGCACCATTCAACAGGTAACCGATGTATACTGTATACCAGTATGTCATTCATTTGCGATATTGTTCTTTGATATTTAACACTTCTTGATACCAGATTCATTTCTGCCGCGATAGTTTGTTCCGGCGTCGCTTCCTCGTTCATCCATAATTCCAGCGTAGCTGTCGAACAGCGTTCGTAACCTGAGCATTTATTTAACAGCTTCGGAATATCCAGCATGCCTTTTCCTGCCGCAGCACCCAATACGGTGAAACCCATTTTGTGATTTACCCTTTCTATGGTAAAATCTTTTATATGCAGGTTGATTGCATACGGCAATAAGGCCGGTACAGTTTCTCCAATGCCCTCTCCTGCACCCAGGGAATTTGCGGTGTCCAGGCAGATTGCCACCGATGCAGCGTCGGTTTGTTTGATAATGCCGGCAAGTGTTTGAGCCTTAAACCGGTCGTGGTTCTCAATTGCCAGTACAACACCTGTTTCTCTTAAAAGAGGCAGCAGCGCCTGGATTGTCTGTACCACTTCCTCTTTGTTCGGATAGTAATCTGTGTCATCTGTCACTACACGCAGAAATGCGGAATTAAGTTCGGCTGCAATGAATAAGTAGTTTGCAATATGGTCAAAACGCAGGCCCCGTGCACCAACCTGTAATTGAATATTCCTTTCAAGCGCTAACTTTTTCAGTTCTGCCAGCTCGTTTTTAGCCAGCCGGTGCAGGGGATAGTTGTCGCAAAACTGAAAAAAATTAATGTTGTTATCTGCTGTAAACTCCAGCATTTCACGAAAGCCAAATGAATACGGAAGCCTGTCTGATAACATTATGTTCCAGGGAAACGTATAGGTACCAAGACCTAAGTGCATTGATTTTATATTTAAGCCTCACAAATGTCAATGATTTGATATTTTAATTCATTCTCTATATTGCCCTTTAATTTCACAATATTATCTTAGCATAGGATTATTTTGTTCGTATTGGAAAATTATTGATGTATGTCTATTCCTTCTTACCGCCTTATCAACCCGCAGGCCAACCGGTGCTATGTGTTCAAATGGGAACCGTTCGGATTGACTACCCCCTGGCATTATCATCCGGAACTTGAGCTGATTTATTTTATCAGGGGTAAAACCACGGGCGTCATAGGCGAGGGTTTCGTGGAATTCAATGAGGGCGACCTGGTATTGCTTGGCGCCAATTTCCCGCATGTGCTGCAGGAACATACGCAGTTTAAAAGAGATAACCCAGACTGTCATCCTTTTGGACTGATTATACAGTTTACGGAGAACTTTTTGGGAGAGCAATTTTTCAACATTCCTGAGTTACTGCCGGTAAAGCAGCTTTTTAACAAAGCGAGGCGGGGTATCATGTTCAGCAAAGAAACTGTAACAAAGGTAACACCGGTGCTTACTGCCATGCATGAAAGAGAAGATACCCGGAAGCTGATAGACCTGCTGGATGTTTTAACCACGTTGAGCGAGCAGAATTACTATGACTATCTCACACCTGAAGATTATTCTTATGAACATGGTTTTGATGAGGAGCGCATGCTGAATATAAATAAGTATTTATATAATCATTTTAAAGAGCCGATTTCCATCACCGACATTGCACGTGTTTCCAATATGACGGAAACCTCGTTTTGCCGCTACTTTAAAAAGCGAACGCTTAAGACATTTGTTCAGTTTTTAAACGAGGTGCGTATTTCCTATGCAAGTAAATTATTGAACCACGACACCTATTCCATTACGGATGCCTGTTTCGAATCCGGTTTTAACAGTCTTTCTTATTTTAACAGGCAGTTCAGGGCAGTCATGAAAATGTCGCCTATACAGTATAAGAAATGGAAGAAAAATGCGACAAACTGATGAAATTAAAACTGTATATTGCCGCCGGGATTTGTTGTCTGAGGCAACTTTCCCGGCTTTTTGCCTTTTCTAAGACGTATAGACCTGCTTTCTATTGAAAGATAAATACTACAAGCCTGGATTTTTTCTGAACGCGCGAATTTATTAGTCATAAACGGGTAAACTCTGAAAGATTATACTTCATATAGTGATGAACAATTGTTAGCATTGTTGCAGCGGGAAAACACGGCAAGTTTCCATGAAATCTATAACAGATATTGGAAAAGGATGTTTGCTATAGCATTTATTCGTTTGAAACGGCGTGAACTGGCTGAAGATGTAGTGCAGGAAGTGTTTGCGATGTTGTGGCTCAAAGCGGCGGCCCATGAAATCAATAATCTCGAAGCATGGTTGGCCACCGCCGTAAAATATAAGGTCATTACATTGGCCCGCAGAGAATTAAGGATCACGCTGCAATACGATCTTCCTGAAATACCGGTCCACAATCATCAATCAGAGTATCATTTTCTCCAGGATGCCATGAAAAAAGTTATTAGTTGCCTGCCTGAACGCTGCCAGTTGATCTTCCAATACCATCAACAGAATCTTAGCAATTCCGAAATATCTAAGAGGTTGGAAATCAGTGAAAAAGCTGTTGAAAAACAACTCACGAAAGCAAGACATTCTCTTCGCGTAGCTTTCCGGCAGATACTCTCTCTGTTCTTTTTTTGAAAAAATATTTTTTCAGGAGGTAGGATTTTTCCCGACTTGTTAGACTTACTAGTAAGCCCGTACTTATTCTAATATGACGCAAGAAGAATTATACAATTTAATGGACAAGTATCTCAGGGGCAATGCCAACCCTGAAGAGGAACGATTGCTTGAAGAATGGTACAAAGATGAAGTTGATAATGATATTACTATTGAACTTCAGGCCATACAACATGAAGAAACAGAAGAAGATTTAAAACAACGTATTCTTAAGAAAGTTTACGGCGTAATAGAAGAGCGCTCTCCCAAAAGGAAGACGGTCTATCTCAAATGGCTAAAATATAGCGGAGCCGCAGTGCTGTTAATTGCCATAGGAATTTATACAGCATGGTTTACTGCGTCCAGGCAATCGGAAAAAACCGCATCTGCGGTCGCCAGTTACGATATCGCTGCCCCGGATAGATCGAGGGCCTCATTAACTCTTGATGACGGAACAATTATATCTCTTGATGAAAAGGGGAGTGGAGAAATTGCCCGTCAAAATACAACTGCCATTATGAAAACAAACAATGGTGGGATTGTTTATAATGGTCATTTTTCAGCTAACACGGAATTATATAATACACTTTCAAATCCCCGAGGAAGTCAGGCCATATCAATGACATTATCTGATGGTACGAAAGTTTGGTTAAATACAGGCTCAACTCTTCGCTATCCTGTTTTCTTTAATACAAAAGAAAGAATTGTTGAAATAAATGGCGAAGGATATTTTGAAGTCGCCCCTGATAAAAAGAAACCTTTTTATGTAAAAAAGGCAAATGCAGATGCAAATATTGCTGTGCTGGGCACTCATTTCAACGTGAATGCTTACGACGATGAGCCGGTAATAAAGGTTTCACTTTTCGAGGGAAAAGTAAGAGTGGAAAAATCAAAGAAGGCCGTTACGTTATTGCCTGGCCAGGAGGCGCTTTTAAAAAAGGATGGAACTGTCAGTTCACAAAGTATTATTGATGCTGATGCAGTGTTAGCCTGGAAGAATGGTCTGTTCAATTTTGATGGAGCTACATTGAAAGAGGTGGTGCGACAATTGGAGCGCTGGTATGATATCGAAGCCGTTTATGAAGGCAATGTGCCAACTATCGAGTTAGAGGGGAATATGACGAAAGACATATCTCTGAATGGTTTATTGAGAGGGTTGGAGAATTTGGGTGTAAGATCACGAATGAGCGGTCGAAAGTTGATCATCTTGCCATAACGGGTATAGTCCATTTTACTGCCCGTTTCAAAGAGGAAAATAGTAATGTACGGCATGCTTATGCAGACCGGCCAACTGTTATATATACCGGATCGGCTATAAAATGAAACCGGAAGTGAGTCTAAGCACTTCCGGAAAATAGTTCGGCTGATCCAAATCGGGGAACTAACTCCATTTTTTAACAACCAAACATTTGCAAAGTTATGCAAAAAACTGCATCGCCAGCCGGAGCTTTATGCAAAGGCGTGGCTATTGGGCTCGATTTCACGCTCGCGTCTTCTGACCGGCCTGCCTGGAGACGAACCTTCACCAAAACACTGTTAGTCATGAAATTGACTGTGTTGTTGCTCACTGCTTCTTTTCTAAATGTCCATGCGAAAAGCCTGGCTCAGAATGTCACCATTTCTGGCAAAAATCTTAGTTTAAAACAGGTTTTCACTGCTATAAGGAAGCAAACCGGTTTTGTGCTTTTAAACAAAAAAGGCATTCTTTCCGATTCAAAGACTGTTTCTCTTGCTGTTCATGACCTTCCACTCCGGGATTTACTGGATGTTGTTCTTAATGATCAGTCTTTGAATTATGTTATAGAGAGTAAAACAATTTTTATTTCTCACAAATCTCCCGTTGTGTCTTCTAACCAATCAGGTTTGCTTTCGGCTCTGCCTATAACCGGTGCGGTGCGCTCTTCTTCGGGAGCTCCTTTAGCCGGAGCATCCGTACGTGTAAAAGGCAAGTCCATTTTTACGATTACGGACAATGATGGAAAGTTTGGGTTAAGCATTAATGTAGGAGACGTTTTAGTGGTGAGTTATGTAGGGTTCAGGACGAAAGAAGTGACTGTTTCAAACGAAGAAACGATTGATATTATTCTGGAGCAGGCAAATGCGAGTATGGATACCAGTTTTGTTACTTATAATGTAGGATATGGTACACAGCGTTTAGGAGAAATTACCGGATCGATTGCGGTGATAGATAACGTAAAACTGGCAAAAAGAGCTATCGGTACAGCTAGCTTTGATCAGGCTTTAGGTGGTTTGGCTAAAGGGGTATTGGTCGCGGATAATGATGGAACGCCAGGCGCCGGAGCGAATATTAATATTCGGGGATTTACTTCGCCTTTTGCAGGTGGTAATAATCAGCCACTCTTCGTTTTAGATGGTGTGATTTTAAATACGGATTCGCAATTTGATACGGGAGGAGAAACGATGTTTGCCAGATCGGGTAATCCATTGCTGGCTATTGATCCCAACAATATCCAGAGCATCAGTATTTTAAAAGATGCGGCAGCTACGGCCATATATGGATCGAGAGGAGCCAACGGGGTTATTATTGTGACAACCAAAAAAGGAGTGAATGGTGAAAAGGCGCAGGTCAATTTTTCCTTTACCGAAAATATAGGAAGACCTATCGGTCAGCTTCAAACGATGAATACCCAGCAATTTAAAGCCTTTACGGATCTTTTGATGAGCAATACGGCAAAGTCTATCAATAAAGGAGAACAGCCCACTTCCAGGTTAAGTAGTTTCATGGCCGCTGGTTTTGCTAACCTGACTTTTGATCCTGTTGACAGAAAATACACTTATAATGGACTGGTCGACAGTTATTTTGGAACAGGTACCACCAACTGGTTTGATGAAATTTATAGAGATCATGCGCAAACCCAACAAGCGAATTTAAATATAAGAGGGGGAACAGACCGCACAACTTATTCCCTGAGCGGAAGTTATTATAATCAGCAAGGCTTAATGATCAACAGCAACTTTAAACAGTATAATTTTAACGTTGGATTAAATACCTTCTTAAGAAAAAATCTGGAAACAGGGGTGACCCTGAATATAAATAGTAATACCAGGAAGTCGGGCAGTGATGTTAATAATGCTGTGCGGGCGCAGTTCTATTCTGCCGCCAGACCGGATTTACCTGTTTATGACGAAAATGGTGATTTTTTACGTCAGCCCTCTTACGCCTACGGTTATGAAGAGTTGGATGCGAACCCGGTTGCCCAAATGCAATATCAATTTGGAATGAATTCCCAGAACCTGGTTGGTAATACGTTTCTGAGCTTCAAACCCATAGAACGTTTAAAAGTAAAAGCATCGTTGAATGTTGGTTCTTTTCTGACTAAAACAAATGAATTTTCCCCGCATGTAGTGCTGCCCCTTATCCCTTTCTATGTTATTGAGCCCAGTCTGGCTGTGAGTGACGCACTGCAAACCAATTATATTGCAGAAATGACTGCAGAATATGGCTTAACGGTTGATCGCCATCAATTTCATTTTATCGCTGGTCAGGCATGGGACAGAACCAATGTAAAAAGGACCTATAATTATTACCAGGGCTTTCCGGATGATCGGATATTAAATAATGTTAACAATGCAGCGAGTTCGCTTGCCTGGGGAGGAGGACAAATAGAGAGTGGGCTGAATTCAACTTTTGCCAGGATTAATTATAATTATTCAGAAAAATACCTGGCTACGGCTAATTTTAGGTCGGATGCTTCTTCAAAGTTTGGCCCTGGAAATAAGAGGGGTTTCTTCCCGGCAATCTCGTTAGGTTGGGTGATTGATAAAGAGGATTTTTTTAATAAAGATGGATCGGTAAATCTTTTAAAGTTCAGAGTAAGTGCGGGTAAAACAGGGTCTTCCAATATCTCAGATTTTGCGTACTACCAGTTTTTTGAAAAGGGATTCCGGGGTTTAGGGCAATACGCCGGCGTGCCAGCGGTAGGATATTCCAGTACCCTTCCTAACCCTGATATTGCCTGGGAAACGACTTATGATTACAATGCAGGTCTTGATTTTACGCTCAAAAATAAATGGCTTTCGGGATCAGTGGATGTGTATTATAGAAATACTCCCAATAGCATTGCGGCAACGCCCTTCTCTATAGAATTAGGACCAGGCAGTTATTCCTCTAATTTGATTGATTTGACCAATAAAGGTGTGGAGATTCAATTGGATGCGGATATTCTGCACAATCAAAATGGCTTTAACTGGGGCGCGCAGCTGAATTGGTCTTTTAACAGAAATAAGATTAAATCGCTGAACAATGCAACGATTGATCCCAGCTATTTAGATTATTTCATAGAGGGACAACCGTTGGGTACCTTAAAGGCATACAAGGTGGCGGGGATCTTTCAAAGCCAGGCGGAAGTAGATGCCTTGAATGCAGCCGCAAGCGCGAAATATGGACCGGGATCTCAATACGATGTGGTTGGCACTGGTGTTGGAGATTATAAATTTGCCGATGTAACGGGCGACGGAAGGATTACGCCTGAGGATAAGGTTATTGTAGGAAGTATTGAGCCGAAATATTTTGGAGGATTCAATAATACATTCTCTTATAAAGGATTTGAATTGTCGGCTTTCTTCCAGTTTGTAGTAGGCAATCGATCCAATTGGAGCAACAGCTATGCAAGAGTGACCCCATTGTATAACAACCTGGCAATTTTTGCAGGTAATACCTGGACGGAAGAAAATCCAACGGCTAAATATCCCCGGGTAGTGTATGGCAATCCCGGACAAAATACCCGCGTAAATGACCAGCAAATATTTGATGCATCCTATTTCAGGTTAAAAACAGTTTATCTGAGCTACTCATTTAAAAAAGAGGCGTTGCAAAGAATTAATATTTCAAACGCAACCCTGTTTGTTTCCGCCTCTAATTTATTTACTATCACCAAATGGCCCGGAACCGATCCAGGTGCGATATCCAGCGGTTCAGTTATTGGCCGGGCTTCAAATGGTGATCCCTATCCACTGGCGAAAAATATTTCAATTGGTTTAAATGTTCAGTTTTAAACAACAAAAAGAATGAGAAAGCATTATAATATAACCCTGTTTATTTTATTGGTAACTACCTTCTTCAGCGCATGTAAGGTTGACGACATTCAACCGCTGAACGCATTGACAGAGGAAAATGTAATTACGAATGAAGCAACTGCTCAGGCAGTTTTGAATAATGTTTATACCAAATACAGGTCTGGATTTTATACGGCCATGTCTGGGTTTATGATTGAATTTCTAGGAGATGGTTTAGCCAATCTGTATCCTTCTTCTTATGGATCGGGAGATATGGATGTAAATGATGTAAGGGATGATAATGAATTTACAACCGGGTATTATACCGAGTTCTATCAAATGATCAACCAGGCAAACTGGCTGATTGCGCTTTTAGAAGCAGGCAAAGCCAAGGGATTGAGCGAGGTGAGAAGAGATGCTATGATTTCAGAGGCTAAAGTGATGCGCGCAATGGGACATTTTAATTTACTCAGGCTTTTTGGCCAGTTTTATGATTTAAATTCAACATTTGGCATTGTAATAAGGACCAAACCTGCTAAAGGGCTCGATATTGCTCCCAGAAACACTGTACGGGAGAGCTATGATGCCATCCTGGAAGACCTGAAATTTGCCAAGCAGCATGGTCCTGCCGGTACACCACATTGGGTAGCCAGCCGTACAACGGCAGCTGCATGGCTGGCCAAAGTATACCTGAATATGGGCGATTATCCCAATGCTGCCACTGAGGCTTTGGCCGTAATCCAAAATTCGGATGGCTATTACCTGGAAGATCATTATCAGGATATATTTAATAAGCGCTTCGATTCCAGGGAAACGTTTTTCTCCCCTTTCGCGGATGGAGTGAATGAAACAAACTATTCAACTCAAATCGCTCTGAGTTCGTATTCTGACTATTATGAAACGATTGCGGACGCAGATGTACCCGGTCCTGGAGATTTGGCAGGCGCCGGAAGTGGGTATGATCCCCGGTTTTCATTTATTTATGCTGACAATACGGCCGGAATTAATACTAATGGCAAATTTCCATTCCGCTTCTCTGGTAGCAGTGGCGCTTCGGGGAGTACATTGTATCCTCTTCGGATGGCGGAGATTTATTTAATTTATGCAGAGGCAAAAGCAAGAATAGATGCAGATGTTAGTGCTGAAGCAGTTGCTCGCGTGAATGAAATCCGCAACAGAGCCGGCGACGTGCTGCTGCCTATTGCGCCTTCTACGAAGCAGGAGCTCCTAATGGCAATTTACGATGAAAAGATTTTGGAACTGGCCGGTGAGAATGGAGAGCATTGGTTTGATATGGTTCGTTATGACAGGCTGGGAGATATTTCCATTGCTGAGCGCAAGCCCACAATTTCCCAGGTAAACAAATTGATAATGCCAATTCCCAGGGCGGCCATGGCAGGGAACAAGTTGTTGGTTCAAAATCCCTGATTGCCATTATTACAATCACATTAATTACGATACAATGAAGAATTTCTCTTTAATGTTCCTGTTGCTGCTATGCGTCTCAGGAATTGTAAAAGCACAACAGAAAACAGTGGTTATTTTAAAAGTTAAAGGACTTCCTGAAGATTCTATTTACTCCGGTATAGCATGCAGAGGTAAAATTTCCCTGGAGGAAAAGGGAATATTGGATAGCCAGGGCAATTATAAATACAGCTTTGATTTAAATGAACCCGATGAATTTATAATATGGGCGGAACCTGAAAAAACCAGAGCTTCTCTCTATATATATCCTGGTGACAGTTTGCTGGTGGCTTATGATATTCATAACCAGGATGCTACTATTCAATTTAAGGGTAAGGGCGCTGAAATCAACCGGATTTTTTATGAATTTAATCACACCCAGAAGACTGCCTGGGACAAGCTTAATTTTTCGGATTCTACGACGACAAATGGTTTCTTGTCTTACCTGGAAGATTGGAAGCGCCGTCGCGAAGACATTTTGAACAAAAATGGCAAATCTTTGCCTTCGGATTTACTTGAACATCTCAAAATAAGCACCTATATAGGTTATGTAGGTGGTGTGATGGGCATTCCGTTTACTATGAAGGCCTATTTAAATAGAAAGATATCTGAGAGTATTCCCTCTAATTACTGGTCAGTAGGAAAATCAGTAAAACCTGATGCGCGTTTGCTGAAAGAAAAAGAATACGTTACTTTTTTAGCTTACACCTATCCGAAGTATCTCTTTTTAAAGCAGCAAGACAAAAATAATGCGCTTGATGAAACGATTCCGCGGGAAAAATTGTATGAACGCATGTACGGCATTGCAAAAACTGCTTATGAAAATAAAGCGATTAAATCCGTGGTTCTTGCTGAAATTTTAAAGTACTTGTTTGATGCTTCAGAAGCTGCTTCTGTACATAAGGGGCTGTTGGATGATTATTTAGCTAATTATGCCCTCAATGCATCGCTTAAGTCTTCATTAATAGCATACTACGAGAGCCGGGCCGCTGTTGCAAAAGGGCAGGTTCCACCTGCTTTTACGATGAAGGACCAGCGTGGCAGAGATATTTCACTTGCTGATTTTCATGGCAAGGTGGTGTATATGGATTTTTGGGCAAGTTGGTGTAGCCCGTGCAGATACGAAATGAAGAACGGGGCGCCAGGCCTACACGAAAAATTTAAAGATAATAAGGACGTCGTATTTCTGTATATCAGTATTGATGATTCTGAAGACGCCTGGAAGAAAGCCATCGAGGAAGATAAGATTCAAGGGGTGCATCTTTTGTCTCAGGGAGGCTGGAAGAGCAAAGTGGCCAGGTTATTCAATATTCAGGGTGTTCCCAGGTATATGCTGATTGGTGTTGACGGGAAATTATATGATAATGATGCAACCCGGCCAAGTCAACCCCAAACCGCAGAGACGATTACAAAATTGTTGAATATGGGTGCGGGAGCGGCAACTCCGGTTCGCTGAAAAATCCTGAAAGCCCTGACTATGCGGGTGCCCCGAACCTTGCTGCCATTACTTTTACTGCGGGCACGTCCGTCGTTGGTAAACCATTGCTTACTGGTGTTGGAGCCTGTTTTGGGCAAAAGTGCATATCTTCCATAGCAATTCCATTTGGTTGTGGCTCCGGGTAGCACAGCAGAAAGCTTTTAATGTTAGTCGTAATGCCGCCAGCGGTCTTGGAAACATCAGCAGACAGACAACAAATGAACGATAATGACACTAAACGACTTTCACGACTGACTGCAATACTCACACAATTGCAAACTAAAAAACTTTTGACTGCTTCGGAATTGGCAGACAAATTTTCGGTCAGCAAACGGACAATTTATCGGGACATAAAAGCCTTAGAACAAGCAGGAGTTCCCGTTTTAGCAGAAGACGGGAAGGGTTACACTTTAATGGACGGTTACAGGATTCCGCCTGTAATGTTCACAGAGTCGCAAGCCAATGCTTTGATAACCGCAGCACAATTGGTTCTCAAAAACAAAGATACTTCGTTCATTAAAGACTATACAGAAGCCATTGACAAAATAAAAGCGGTTCTCAAATACAGTGTGAAAGACAAAGCCAATCTGCTTTCCGAAAGGGTTCAGTTCAGGCAAAATAACAATAATGAAAAAACAAGTAGTTATTTATCGGATTTACAATTTGCACTGACAAACTTCCGTTTGGCGGAAATAAAGTACACAAACGAAAATGACGAGAACACAAATAGGGAAATTGAACCATTTGCTCTGTACAGCACACAGGAAAATTGGTTGCTTATCGCATTTTGCAGATTGAGAAAAGATTTCAGGGCTTTTCGCCTTGACAGAATTCAAAGCCTATCTGTGCTTAACCGCCAATTTCAGCCACACAAAATAACCCTTGAAGAATATTTTGAAATTTGCCGGCAAAAATATTCTTTGCAACCCTTGCCATAGGGTTGTCACAACCCCGTTTTAACTTTGTGGCATAACGGATAAAAATCAGTAAAATGAGCAATCAGACAATTAAAAAATTCAACGTAATCGGAATTTCGATAAGAACCACAAACGAGAACGGGCAAGCTTTACAAGACATTCCTGCACTCTGGAACAAGTTTATGACCGGGGAAATTGCTAAACAGATTCCAAATAAAATTGATGATTCCGTTTATTGCATTTACACCGAATACGAAAAAGACCACACAAGACCTTACACCACTATTTTGGGCTGTAAAGTTGGAAATCTGGATACCATTCCAAACGGAATGGTTGGCAAAACGTTTGAAGAAGCAACCTATGCTAAACGTACAGTAAAAGGAAACATTTTGCAGGGGTTGGTTTTTAACGAATGGACAAAAATTTGGAGCTCGGATATAGACAGGGCTTATACAGCCGACTTTGAAGTGTATGATGAAAGAACACAGGATCCCGCAAACGCAGAAGTTGATATTTTTGTGGCTATAAAATGAACGCATTAGAAAACTATTACGAACGGCACGGAGAACCGACAAGAAGTTGCTTGTTGGCTCTTCGTGCCATTATCTTAAAACAGGACGACGATGTTTCCGCAACTTGGAAATATGGTATGCCGTTTTTTTGCTACAAGGGAAAAATGTTTTGCTATTTGTGGGTACATAAGGAACACAAACGGCCTTACATCGGAATTGTCGAGGGCAAACATTTTGACGAGCCTTTTCTCATTCAGGAGGGTCGCAACAGGATGAAAATTATGTTGCTTGATCCGGACAGGGATCTGCCAATTCAAACAATTGAAACCCTCTTACAAAAAGCCATAAACCTTTACAAAACAGGAGTAGTAAAACTAAAAACAGGCTGACGAAGAAAGGCGCATGTGTCTAATCAGAGGTTTTCAATAGCGGGCTGAAGTGAAATTTTAAACGACCTCATGCTTATTTGAATGGGAATGACACCGCATGAGAAATTATTGTCAGCAGAACACCTTGTTCCTATTCAACCCGATATAACGGGTAAACATTGGTAAAATAAATATGAAGCCATTTCCGGTTATCAGCTATTGCTAATGATTGGCACACAGCCGAAAAGTATTATCAGGAAATTCCAGATACTGTTGTTTCCTGAACAGGATGCCAAGCTGTTTTATAAAGTGGTTTTCAGCCGCTGGTTTTTGTGGCTGGTCATTATGCTGTTTCTCACCAATCTTTATAAATGGGGTATCCATTACAGCGACAACTAGAAGGAGATCAGGCTGGAGCAGATTGAAAGCGGCCGGATAAGGAAGTCTTGGAACTATATGTATAACAATAATGGTAAAGAAGTAAAAAGGCTGATGGAGAAGGCGTATATCAATTCAGAAAGTTCTGAAGAAGAATGATCAAACAGTCTCCCAATTATGTTTTATATCTGATTAGTCAGGTTTAAGCTGGCTAATCAGATACAGACGATAAACCACTCAATTTTCACCAGTAGCAAATATTGATGCAATATTAAGGGACACTTACACACACTGTAACTTTTGTAATTTTGTAAACTTAAACCCGGGACACATGATTGTAGGTCAATCTGTAATAACAGACATCAAGGCTATCATTCTTAATGCTAAAGAGAAGGCTATCCGTTCAGTGGATCATGAGCGCACTATGATGTATTGGCAGATCGGACAGCGCATTTTTGAAGAAGAACAGCAAGGGAAAGACCGTGCAGATTATGGCAACTATCTGACTAAATTTGTGGCAGAGCAGTTGGAGCCGGAATATGGAAGCGGTTTCTCTAAGCGTCAGATAGAGCTTTTCCGTCAATTTTACCGCACATTTCCAATTGCGAACGCACTGCGTTCGCAATTGGGCTGGACACATTACAAAATGCTAGTACGCATTGATAATCAAGACCAAAGAGAGTTTTATATTGCGGAAGCCGTAAAAAATAACTGGACTACCCCGGCAGTTGGAACGCCAAATTCATAGTAGCTTATGGGAACGGCTGTTAATGAGTAACGATAGAGAAAATGTGCTGGCCGTAGCAAGAAATGAAAAGCAACCGTCGGATGCTAAGGAAATCATTAAAGACCCCATGTATCTTGAATTTTTAGGACTACATCGGGAAGCATCTTACTACGAAAAAGATTTGGAGCAAGCGATTATTACGCACTTGCACGACTTTTTACTTGAACTCGGCAACGGATTTGCATTTGTGGCAAGACAGAAGCGGCTGCACATTGAAGGTGATGAATTTTTCATAGACCTCGTTTTCTACAATCGGCTCCTGCAATGTTTCGTAATCATCGAGATCAAGACCACAAAGTTTACTCATCAGGACATCGGACAATTACAGATGTATGTAAATTATTATGATCGATACGAAAAACGTGAGTTTGAAAACCCAACGATAGGTATTTTGCTATGTGCCGAGAAAAATAATGCTGTAGTAAAAATATCACTGCCGGAGGATAATAAAACAATAATAGCCAGCGAATACAAGCTTTACTTGCCTACTGAACAACAACTAATAGAGGAAGTGAAGAAAGAGATTGAAAAGCGTGAAAATGACGCCGATGTAATTTAAGGTAAGAACTGATGTGCGCAATAAAAAGAACAGCGAAGAAAATGATGAGTTAGGAAATATAAACATATATAATAAATTATTGCGTATGGCTACCTGCTGATGAAACCGACCAAAATTCAAAATAGCAAAACGGTAAGCCAATACGCTCATGACAAGGCGTAGACGTTGCTTTCTGTTTTGTGGGCTCTTGGTCGGGCCTCATCAGCGAACCTTAAAGGAAAATCGAACTATTGAAGAAATGTACTAAAAAATAGAACCTGAAGCATTTGCTTGGCAATTTAACACGATAGCCTAAAGACTTTAGTTGTAAAAAATCGAACTATAAATGACCAGACTGTAACAGTCTAGGTCACAGATCCTTATGAGCATAAAAAAGGACAAGCCAAAAATAAATTTGACTTGTCCTGTCAAGTCGGGATGACTGGATTCGAACCAGCGGCCTCTTCGTCCCGAACGAAGCGCGCTACCGGGCTGCGCTACATCCCGAAAATTAACTTGAACACTCGCCGGATAAGGATTTGAAGACTTCTAAACTACTGAATTCCGAAGCCTGAAAGTATAAACGTGCCCAAATATAGCTCAAAACATCAAATTTGAATATCAATAGACGTGCTATCGCCCCTGCATCAGCCATTGATAAAACGCCGGAAAGGCAAGTCCCCAATACCATTGCCCATGCCTACCTTCCGGATTGACGGCTCGTTTTATTACCGGGCTCACCTGCTTTTGCAAGGCTTCTATTGTCAGATCCACATCGGCAGCCATTTCTACAAAGCTTCCATCCGGCTTTACCCTGCTCTCATTGCCACCACCGTAAAAATAATAACGCTGACCTGTATACGCTTTTCCAGGTTTTATTGCAGCTATTTCTTTATAAATGTTTCCTTCATCCAGCCATATAGATGGGGAGAATACCCCCAGCGATCCAAAAACATCGGGGTATAACAATCCTGCATACAAGGTGAGCAGCCCGCCCATAGAACTGCCGGCCATAAAAGTAGTGGCTTTTTCCGGCCGCGTGCGATAGCGCTTATCGATATAAGGTTTCAGCGTTTGCACGATAAACCGGAGATATTCCCTGCCATATACCGAATCGTATCGGTGATTAGGATGTATATAGTATTCCCGGATACGCTGGTTTTTATCGGCGTGATGGTCAATACCCACTACGATACATTCTTTTTTCGAGTTGTCAATCGTTTCATCCACACCCCATTCCACCGGTCCGGTTCTGCCTTCTGAAACAGCTTCATCAAACAAATCCTGTCCATCGTGCATATATAATACGGGATATCTTTTGCGGGAGCGACTGTAATTTTTCGGCAGATATATCCAAATGCCGCGATATTCTTTTAACTGCGGAATAAAAAATGAACTATCGAGCAAATGCACCTGCGGTGATGCAGTGGAAGCGGAATAATTATCACGCCAGCCATGAATAACGACCCTGATAGTCGTATCTCCCTTTATGACGGCCCGGCGGGTAGGGATTGAATTTGAACTCCAGCAATCCACTCCTGATATTTTTTAATTCGATCGCATATTGCCCGCTTTCATTTTTCGATAGCTGCAAGGCAGCTTCTGCCGGAACCCAGTTATTAAAATTGCCGGTAATGAAAACAGGAATTTCCATATTTGTATCGGGCATCCGGATGATCTCTATTTTTACCGTGTGCTGGGCGTAGGATAGCTGCAGGAGAAGACATACGAACAGGCAGCTTTGCCACAACCGCTTTAAAGCTGTATGAACCATTAAAACAGGTTTAGGTTTGAAGAATGAGCCCCTGCCGGGATACCAGTTTCGTTTGTACCCGCTTCTTTTTTCTTCCCCTGTGCCACCATATCAGGAAGCCGGTAATCGGAAGTGATGTACAAATAAGCCCGCAGATGAATGTGAATAGTTTGCCCGCCTGCCCCATCCATGTGCCCATATGTAACTGCCACACGGTATTCTCAATGTATTCTCCTTTCAGGCTTTTGGCCGGGATCTGAATGTCTTTGCCGGTGTATTTGTCAATGAAAGCAAGCCGGGCGTTCTCTGCACTTTTTAATCCGAGTTTGCTGGCTGTGGTTACCGCATAAAATCCCGATGAATCCAGGTTGTACAACCATATTTGCCCCATTTTTTGCTGGGGATGTTTTGCAAATTCCTGTTCAATAACGGAATTAATAGCAAAGGTGGGTTTCGTGGAATCAGGTTTGGGCATATTTTTCTGCCATTGCGTATCCGGGTCTCCGCCGAAAAGTTTTATTGTCGATTCTGCCAGCGGATGAAAAGCAATCAGCAGGCCGGTTACTGTTAATATCAGTGCAAGGATAGAAGAATAGAACCCCAATACATTATGCAAATCATAATTAACCCGTTTGAACCTGGCTTTCCACTTTATTTTGAAACTGGCATCACGTGTGTGCCTGTTCCATTTGGCCGGCCACCAGAGTATGATGCCTGAAACGATCTCTATCAGGAAAATGATTGTTGCGATATCTACAATCCAACTGCCGGGGCCATGCCATAAAATAGAGGCATGCAGATGGGCCATGACATAAAAGAAATTGGCAGTTCTGTCGTATTTCAAAATTTTTCCGGTGTAAGGATCTGCATAGGCAAAGCCCAACCCTTTTCCCGGAGCAAAGACCCTGAAACGCACTGTGCGCTCCGGGTTTTTGTATACTGTCACTTCCGAGAGGCGCGCTTTGGGGTAGTCTTTCCTGAAATTGGCGATAAGGGTCTCCACAGGCAGCCGCTCAGCCGTCACCTGCTCTGCATAACGGGCTTTTCCTGCCGACCACTCAATGATCTCGTCGCCATACACAATAATGGTACCCGTGAATGCTACAAAAATGAGGATGATGCCCGCAAATATTCCCGTCCAGAGATGCAGCCATGCATTGATGCGGCTGAACAGAGATTTCTTTTTTCCTTTATTCATACACTATCTCTTTAAAAAGTATAAGCACAACCAGAGGCTGTGCTTATACCTGGGATCTTTTACTGTTTTAAAACCGGTACGTAATATTGAAAGCCAGCATCCTTGGCTGTCCCGGGAACAACCAGGAATTATAGGTATAATATTTCTTATTCGCGATATTATCTATTTTGGCACTGATCCTGAACTTAAGTGCATTGTAGAACACGCTTGCGCCATATACATAAAATCCGTTCAGCGTAATAGTATTCTGGTAGTTGGCGAACGAACTGCTTTGCCCGTTTCCACCTGCGCCTGCGCCAAATCCTTTAAACGTTCCGGAAGTAAGCTGGTAGGTGGCCCAGATATTTCCTGCATGATAAGGTGCACTTTCCACCCTGTTGTTTAAAAATCCTGCACCGCCTTTGTCTTCTGTATATCGTATATCATTATATCCATAACCCGCCGCGATATTAAGCCCCGCAACAGGATTGGCAAGGATGTCCACATCTATACCCCGGCTTCTTTGTGTATTGTCCTGCACATAGTACACGGTGCCCGGCACCAGCCTTGCTATATTTTTGACTTTAATGTCGTAAAAACTAACGGTGGCGGCCAAACGATGTTGAAATACATTTAATTTCAAACCGCCTTCCAGCTGATTAGCGTATTGCGGCTTTAGCAAATTGCCATTGACATCTGTATAGCTTACGTTGTTGTAGCCATTGTTGTAATTACCATAAACAGAGAAGGCGCTTTTAATAATCTCATAGGAAATACCGAGTTTGGGAGAATAAGACGTCTGCTGATAATTGCTGCTAGCTGCAACAAACCTGTTGATACGCAAGCTGGCCATTAACAGCAGCCTGTCGGTAATATTCAGCACTTCCGAAGCGTAGGCGCCATAACTATTGTTGATATCCCTGCCACCGCTATAATTTGCTCTTACCGCAAGGCTATCTACTTTGGCATCTCTGATCAACAACTGCGCGGGCGTGGCAGTGATGAGAATCTTATCGTAGGCAATAGAGCCCCTGAATGAAGCCACATCGGTTCTAAAATAATCAAGCCCGATCAGCAACCTGTTACGGAAGGAGCCTATTTTGAAATCACTAATAAAATTCTGCTGAAACTGCTGGGTATACAACTGGCTGTAAGGCATGTCCAATACGTTCCTTGATATGATGGTAGTATCGGCCGCAGACGCTTTGTTTGCCAGCAGGGAAATATATCTTGTATTATTGTTGCTTCTGGCTATTGAATAGTTGGTTTGTGAGAGCCAGTGTTCAGATAATTTATATTCGGCCTGCGCTGTAACGGCCCAGGTTTGCTGCTTGCTGTTAAAATCAGAAGTAAAATAAGGATTCCTGGGATCCAGATCCAGTTCTGCAACATTGCCGGCATAGGTGCTGTTTCCACCGATACCTCCGGGAGGGGGTGTGAAACCGAATAAATAAATGGGGCGTTCGCTTTTATAATAGTATCCATCAAAATGCAGTGTCAGCCTGTCGTTGGCTTTAATCAGCAGTGAAGGCGCAAGACCTACGGATCGCTGCGCAAGCTGCTGAAACGTGTTCCTGCTATCGTACATTCCATTTATCCTTAACAGGGCCGTTTTGTCGTCATTCAAAGGTGTATTATAATCTACAGTGGTTCTCGCCAGTTCGTAACTGCCGGTAGTGAAAGAGACTTCACCGCGTTTCACTTCTAACGGTTGTTTGGTAATGATGTTATATACGCCACCGTACGATGCGCCCTGGTTGCCGCCAAACAAAGTTGCAGACGGACCTTTGATCGCTTCGAACCTTTCCATATTAAACAGGTCGGTGAGCGACACATATCCGGTAGATACACCGTTTCTGTACATAATGGAACCGCTGGAAAATCCACGCGATTTGAATGTAAGCGTTGAACCACCGCTGCCGCCCGCAATAGATAAATTGCTCACACCCGGAATATTGATAAGCGCCTGCTCTGTGGTAGTGACCAATTGTGTCTGAAGCAGTTCTTTAGGAACCACGGCATAGTTCTGTGGATTTTCAATATAGGTAAGCGGCAGCCTCGCTACCTGCGCGCTGTTCTTGTCTATATGCCTGTAAGATGACGACACAATCACTTTTTCCAAAACACTGGCGTTCTGCTCCAGTTTAATATTGCCAACGGAAACTTTTTCCGTATTTAATTCTAAAGAAACCGGAGTGGCACTTACTCCAAGCGATGTAACGGAAATAGTGTATTGTCCATACGGAATATTTCTGAATTGAAAATAGCCATTATCATCCGACATGGTTTGCTTTTCCGAAGGACTCAATATCACAATAACATTTTCTTCGGGCTGATGGTCGGCATTTAATATTCTTCCTTCTATAACACCCGATTGCCTGGACTGTGCAAATGACCGTATCGCACACACTCCTGAAAGCAGCACAACAAAAAATAAAAAAGTGGAAAACCTGATAAACTTATGTTTCAACATTGCATCTTCTTTTGGTGAAAAGCCTTAATTACCTGTTAAAGAAATGCAAAGCTAAAAGCGGATTAATTCATTTAATTACGAAATCAGGAAATCAATATTTGTTGAAGATTGCCGGCATCGCATTATTCAGATCGAATATTATTGCACTAAGCAGCGTTAAATATCTGCCGGAGCGCGGCTTACGAAATCGGGAATTATTGATTGGGAGCTAATAAATTACTGGGTGACTAAACATTTGTTTTCAATGTATCTTTCAGGCCCGAAGTGGCTTTCTCCACAACTTTTTTCTTTGCTTTTTTCGATTTCCCTGATGGTGCGTTGCCATCAGGAGAAGAAAGAATAAGTTTATAGTTTCCTGCTTCCAGCACCTCGAAATCAATCCGGCCATCCGGATCAACGGTAAGGTTGCTAAAATTGCCACCCGGATTTTTTCCGCCTTTTACAACAATACCACCGATGGGACTACCAGGACGTGCCATTGCTGCATCTTCGCTGCGTTTAACTCCTTTTTCGTTGATGCTTTTTGCAGCGTCCTGCTCTGGCAGACTGAGTTGGAAAGTATAATTTCCGGCTTCGAGGCCGTTCAACGATACTTCTCCGTTGTTATCCGATAACAGTGTGATTGCATCGCCGCCGGGATTTTTTCCGCCTTTTACAATAATGCCACCAATCGGATTTCCAGGTGCGGTGCTCATTCCGGCAAGAGGATTGTTTGTTTCGCTGCCCTGGCCCTTATAAAGAGGATTACCGGTTGAATTATCTGCAGCCATGCCCTGTGCCACTTTCTCTCCGAAATTCGACCCCTGCGTTTGCCGGGTTGTAGTGGGCGTCATCGAAAGACGGCCCGCAGCATAAGACGAAGAAACGGCTCCGCCGGGCTTGTTAGGTCCTCCTTTGCTGGAATCGCCGGAGACATTCATATTAGCGCTTCCCGCTGCCAGTCCACTGGCAACCTTTTCTCCGAAATTCGACCCCTGCGTTTGCCGGGTTGTAGTGGGCGTCATCGACAATCTTGAGGGCATTGAGGAGGATTTCTTCAATTTTCTTCCCAGTCCCCAGCTTATTCCTGCATTTAGCATTAATGCCTGGTAACTGGCTTTTTCTACCGGAATTTCTATCATCCGGCCCCCATCTAATTGCATGGGTTCGTAAGTGTTTTTACCGTTAAAGCCTCCGGCCGGCTCCAGCATGCTTTCTTTCGTGTTTATCTTTGGGCCAAAGCTGTAACCCGCCGAAGTATAAATGCTGAATGCCTTCGTGAGCCAGTAACTGATTTTCAGTTGTGGAATAGTTATCAATCCGGTTGTCTTCGTTTCAGGCAGTTCTGCAAGTTTAACTATCTTACTGGTACCATTAACCGAAACAGGAGCTTCCTCAACAAAACCACTTTGCTTAAGGCTGAAAATGCCTCCGCTCAGAGAGGGTGATATCACCAGGGATTCAAACGAAAAATCGGCCTGCACACCCAAATGTCCCGTAAAGCCCGCGTTTGTGGCTGCGTTTTGTGTGTTGCTGATAGCTAAACTGCCGTTATATAACTGGTATTTATTTTTCAGAATGCCAGTGGCCGGGGTAAGATTTTTTACGGAAGTATATATGCCACCCGCTAAAATGCCAAGTGCAAATCTTTCGTTACCGGAATTGAGGAATGGCATAAATATATTTGCCTGTATATTGTAACCGTTACCCAGGTAGCCCCTGTCCTTTACTGCTGATGAAGTGGTATTGGTTCCTCCGCTTGCGGAAATAACGATTGCCCGCTGTGCAAATAAGCTCATGGCACTAGCGGACAGGAAAAAGGACAGTAAGATCTTTCTCATGGCTATTGGATCCGGAGGGTAACGCCGGCTTTCCTATAACAGAAGAACGCCTGCCGTTATTGTCGCTGCGCTTAAATTTATAATTTTACTCCATGCATTTTAAAAATGTTCTTGGCATACCCGGAAGCCTCCGGCCCGCAGCCTCATCATCGCTGTTATTGAATCACATTGGAGATCGGCTGTTACCGGGCACCGCATTTAAATGCTACGGAAAACTTACGCAGATCCCGCCGTTTGATGGAGCGGAGCCCCTCCCGCCCGTTGTCGATGATTTTATTGATGAAATCCGAAATGCCGGTCTTGTTATTTTCTGCACACCTGAATATGCGCATGGTGTGCCCGGCGCCCTGAAAAATGCACTCGATTGGACGGTGGCGTCAGATGTATGGATCGATAAGCCCACTATTGTTATCACCGCTTCGAGCCAGGGTGAACATGCCCATGCAGCGCTTATGGAAATCCTTAAAACGATGTCGGCACACCTCATCAGGGAGAGCTGCCTGCTTATTCCTTTTGTCAAAGCTAAGATCGATCGCGAAGGAAATATTACGGACCCGAAAACGGCTCAGCAACTGGATGCCGCACTTGGCCACGTACTCAGATTGCAGGGTTGATGTTTCCTTAAATGGATTTGCTTTATATCCTTAATTAAATCCTTTACAGAATCGCAGGATGTTATGTGAATTTTACATCTTCGAGCCCATAACGTTTAATTACGTCATCGGGAACGCCGGTCCATTTATTGGGACGGTTTCCTACATAGCCAAGATCGGCAACACCGATTTTGCTGGAGAAAAAGCCGCCCGCGACAAGTCCCCTGAGCCTGTCAAAAAATTGTATGCCGGGATGCATTTCCGGATCTTTACTGTCCAGGTAAGCGATCTGCTCAACAATTTCCATCTGTTGTGCGGAGGTGCAGTCTTTAAATGCATTATTATACCTGTTCAGGCATTTTAAGTCGAGCCATCTCAATCCACCTCTCATCGGCACCTGGTGGGAGGGCCTGTCTTTCATGGTGAATTCAATAAATTCAGGAACCTTGGCATCGGATGCGCTTCCCGAGTGATCGTCTTTCGGGATAATAATATCTCCCAGCACCGTGATCGTTGCCAGTTCGTGCGGAGTAAAAAACGTTTCCTCGTTTAATTTTTTGTCACGTTCTATTTCGTTGGGCAGCCGATCGGGTTGGTCGGCTGCGGCATTTGCGTTGGCCGCAGCTTTTGCTTTTGTTTCGTCTTCCTTAGGATTACATGCTTCGATCAGTACACCCGTCGAGAGCGTGCCTATGCCCAAAGCTTTAAGTGATTCGCGCCTGTTCATTACTGACAGTTTAAATAGTTTGCTTTTTACTTTCGGAAATAATGTATTCGGCCGTTCTCATCGATAATGCGAGAATGGTCCAGGTTGCATTTTTATCAGACTGCTGAACATGTGAGGCGCCATCTACTACGAAAAGATTTTTGCAATCATGCGCCTGGCACCATTTGTTCAACACTGAATTCTTAATGCTGTCGCCCATCCTGGCCGTGCCTACTTCGTGAATGATCCTTCCCGGAGCTTCCAGTCCCCACATATCTTCAGGTCCGTGCTGATCACCTGTGCGAATGGCGCCCATTTCATGGATAATCCTGTCGAAGGTTTCCTGCATGTGTTTGGCCTGGTTGATTTCGTCGCTGGTCCATTTATAGTGGAAACGCAGAACCGGGATACCATATTTATCTACCACGTCAGGATCTATTTCACAGTAATTCGTAATCCTTGCCATACCCACTCCGCGGCCGGCCATGCCGAAATCGGTTCCGTAAAACCGGCGATAGTCATCTTTCAGATCGGCGCCGAAACCTCCGGGTCTTTTTTTCTTGCCGTCACGACCGGGAACTATGCTTCTCAATTGAGGCGTATCGCCTCCGAATCCATATCCCGGCATATCCATTCCTCCGCCGAATTCGATATGATAGCCTCTTGGAAAGTCAAGCTTTTTATTGTCGAGCACCCAGGGCCCTAATACATGGATACTTCCTACGCCGTCTTCGTTGAATCGTGGACGGTCAACCAGTTGCGGTAAGAAACCGGATTGGGAAGAACCGGTTGAATCCTGTAAATATTTTCCCACCAACCCGCTGCTGTTTCCAATTCCCGCAGGATGAGCGGCCGATTTTGAGTTCAGCATCAATCTTGCCGATTCGCAGGCGCCCGCACCGAGTATTATGCGCTTGCCCATAACCTGGTATTCCTGCATGTCATCCTTACTTACATAAGAAACACCTGTAGCTTTTCCTTCTTTATCAGTGAGCACTTCACGCACCATTGCGTTGGAGATCACTTCCAGGTTATTCGTTTTCATTGCCGGGATCACAAGGCACGATGAAGCAGAAAAATCGCCATACACCTTACAGCTTCTGTTACATTGTCCGCAATAAAAACATTGTCCGCGGTCATTATTACCCGGCAATGCTTCTGTTAATACGGAGCCTCTTCCCGGGATTACTTTTACCCCGGCTTTCGCAGCTCCTTTTATAATGTATAGTTCCGGTAAACGGGGTTTTGGCGGGGGAAGAAAAATCCCGTCAGGATCATTCTCCAATCCTTCTTTAGTGCCGTATATACCGATGAGCTGGTCAACTTTATCGTAATAAGGTTTCACTTCATCGTAAGTGATCGGCCAGCGGTCACTTACTCCATCGTTGGGTTGGAAATCTTTCGGGCCGAAGCGCAGCGAAATGCGGCCCCAGTGATTGGTGCGCCCACCCAGCATGCGTGAGCGGAACCAGTCGAACTGAGTGTCGTCCTTTTTTGTATAAGGCTCGCCCTCCAGTTCCCATCCGCCGAAAGCAGCGTCAAAATCGCCGAAGTTCCTGGTCTTGGTGCTGGAACCCCTGCGCATACTTTCGTAATTAAATTTCAATTGTGCGGAATTCTTTGCCGGATCAAAGAATGGCCCTGCTTCCAGCATCAAAACTTTAAAACCTGCATGTGCCAGCATATAGCCCGCCATGCCGCCGCCGGCACCAGATCCAACAATTACCGCATCGTAAACTTTTGGTGTCTTTTTTAATTGAATGTCGCCCATCTCCCGAATAGCCTTGGTTAGGTTAAATAATCTGAATTATGATAATAAATAGGAGGGTTAAGGTACGGTAATAATCGGAAACCCGGATAATATTTAATTACCTCTTTATATCGTCAAATTCTCTTGGAATACCACTAAATGAGTATTGGAACATATTATAATCTTCGCTCATCTTTGCAGGGTCAACACCTGTTTATCTCAAAGATCGTGCGATGTCAAAACCTGACCCCATTTCATCTTTTTCCGCCAAAGCGGGCAATTCCATCCGGCAGAGATCGCCGGCAGAAAATATGCTTCCTTCTTTCAGCGCGGTAATCGGTGAAGAAGCATCGATGCCCGCTCCGCAACGGTTGCCGGAAAAGATTGAAACCGTCAATAAATATTATGAAGGTCTCGAAGCGCCTTACCGGTCCTCCATGCTGCTGATGCAGCAGATGCTTGCGAAAAATAAAGCGTTGTTGAAGAATAAGCCACTCACGAAAAGTGAAATCCATTTAATACAGCAGGAGGTGGAGGAACTGGAAAATGGGTTGGCCTGGGCGCTGAAAAAATTAAATGCGCTTGAGGCGGACAGGAAACTGGCCTGCTCAAAAATTCAATAGCGGGCGGATAGTACAGATATTCTCCTTTTTAAATTAATAGCAAAAGCGATCTGTAGGGATCGCTTTGCTTCCGGCATTGCCGCACTAATTTTATTTATCGAAATATTATTTTGGCTGATCTTCTTTTATTTCCATCCTGCCGTTGCTGATCTTCAGCATTTTCCAGCAGGAAGCATTTTCGATCTTGATAATATGGGAGATACCTTCGCTGGTTTTTGTTTCCTTGGCAAAGAAAATTTTATAACCTGCATAGGTCTGCATAACATTTTGGGTTACGTCGGCGGGAATCATGTTTAAGGGCAGGTAGCGCATGGTGGCGGTCCAGTCTCCCTGCTTGTCATAGCTTTCGATCATGCGGATACCATTGAATACGAACCGGACGCGCGAACCCTCCGGTGTGGACGACCATTTTTCCTCGGTAACGTTGGTGTACGTCTGATGGAAACGGTTGAATGCTTTATCGTTTACCGTTACATCGTTGTTATTGAGGATCTCTTCAATGCCCGGAGCCTGAGTGGGAACTTTAAACCGGGTAGAATAGGCGGTTTGTGCCGTAGTTTGCTGATTTGCGGTCAGCGCAAGGCATATGCCCGCGATGGCCAGGATTTGGATTGTTTTCATAGCGAATCTTAAATTTTGCAGCGCAAAGATAACAGGCGATTCCGGTAAATGCAAGCGATGCCTGTTAATTATTCATTTTCTGTAGCGGGTTGAGTTGTTTCACCAGTAAGAAATGATGATCGCGCAGAAATGAGGGCTCCAGTTTTTTTATTGTACCGATATCATTATTTAACATAGCTATTATCCATTGATGAATGCGATTGCCTTCGAGGGCCTGGCGTTGGGAACAGGCAAACAGTTTATTTCTTATTTCCATTTGGTTGGTTTGTTGCGCCACACCTATTGCAATCAGCGCATTGAAGGAATTTTTATTTTCATCGATGTGCTGTAATGAATATTGAAGTATGGAATCGGCCTTCTGCTTTAGCTGTTCTTCTGCGCCCTGGTAATTAAGGATGATCATCTCCATATATTGCTGCAACCGGTTGTCGGGGTCAAACGGCGCGCCCACCCCGAGATTTTCCGGCCATTGGCGTGAGAGGGCCAGATAATGTAAAGCGGGCCTGAATTGTTTTTTCTGGATTGCCTCAAGCGCAAGATGCGCATAGTTTGTTTCCCAAAGCGCTTTTCCCTGCCGGGCCCCTTCAAACGGAAGTACGTTTGTACGGGTTAATATGTTTGCACAGGCTGCAAACTGTCCATTATCCTGGAGTGCCGAAGCATATTGTAGCGCAAGCGTATAATTTGAGTTAAATTTTTTCATGGCGAGCCTACTGTAATGAAGGGCAGAATCTTCCTGATTATGCTGATCGAAGTATTCGATCAGTTTGCTCCAGGTGCGCCATTCCTGTTGCCCGGTTTTCCATGCATTTTTCAGATCATCCAATTCAGCAGTTGGTTTATATTCTTTGTCAAACTGGGCGCGCGAGGAATAAAATGCATAAAAATCGGGTTGCACGCTGCAGTCCTCAAATAATTTTGCTGCTTCCTGCCAGCGGTTTAACGCCCAATAATTAAGCGCCAGGTAATACTTGAATTTCCAATTGTCGTTTACGCGAACGGCCCACTGCAGCGGCTTCAGCATCTCTGTACGGTAGGGAAAAATAAAATCTGCCGGCATGACCATTATTTTTTCAAGCGCACTGCTGTCATTTTTTAAATATGCTTTCCGGATTAATACTTCCGGATGCTCAGGCGCCATATCTAGCGCTTTCAATGCATCCTCTCTCATTCCGACCTTTTCATAGAAAAGCGATATTTCAAGATAAGTTTGATAAGGAAATTCATTGTGGATGGCAGAGCGGAATAATTGCGGGGCATCTTTTGAGGGATGAAGCAAATAATCTTCAAATCGTGCCAGTGCATTGAGCGGGTTGGTTTTTTTTACTTCTTCCAGGGATGCCGCAGCCTCTGCCGTATCGCCCGAAACCCGGAGCGCAACGGCTTTCTGCAACATTGCCGTAAGATTGTTTTTATTATATTCTAAAGCGAGATTGCTATAGTAAAGGCCGGTTGAATAATTTTTTAAATGAAGATGAATGGCCGACATGGCCGTATATGCAGCAGTTCTGAATGCTATTGCGCGGGCTGCCCATCCCAATGATTCAAGTGCATTAACGAAGTCGTGATTTGCCGCATAAGCAAGGCCCCGATAATAATTTGCGTTCGCGTGATAGGTATTCAATTGTAAGGCTTTATTGGCGATCACTATTGCTGAATCATTGAGTCCGCTTCTGAAATATAATTCTTCCAGTATCGCATAGGCGTCGATGAATTGTGCATCTTTTTCGATACAGCGCTCTGCGAATTGTTTTGCTGTCGCAAAATTGCGCTGATCCCTGTATTGTTGCGCCTGTCTGTAAAGCCAGGACGCGCTGTTGCTGTCTGTTTTTATTGAATCGATGAATGGCCTGCTGATATGCAGACTGTCGGGCATTGAATAATGAAGCTCCATTTCGGGAATATCGATCCGGTAATTCGAAGTGTCTTTCAGCGCCAGCGTGGTTTTAAATACATCCATCGGCTTAAAGGACCGCGTATCCGAGATAAGCTCTTCTCCATTGGAGCGCACTGTGATGGTTGCTTTTGAAAACGACAGTGAATTAACTGCTACATAAAGGCTGTCTTTTTCCCGCTTTGTATAAAGCGTTCCTTTTTTCGATACTTCGCTTATTCCGCCGATTTCTTTTACGGGGAACCAGATCTCCTGCCACTGATCGGTTGAATAAGAATTAAATGACATTTCCGATAATGAAGTGTTGAATGTGCCGGGTGAGAACTGGTTAAAGCCTCTGCCTGCCTGGAACTCCATGTACTGTCCGTTGGTATCGGTTAACAGGTCTTCCCAGATGCCTCCGGATCTTGATAGCGCCCATAGCCATAATTTTCTGCCGGGCATTTCTTCATAAAGGGAGTAATGACCAAACCCAAATTGGGAGTCGTGATAATAACCGCCCATAAAATTTTTATATTCTCCCACTGCATGCAGCGATTTCTCATGTCCGAATGCATTTTGTGCATACATCGAAAGATGATGTCCCTGCCTGTCGACGGGCCACGGATTTACTTCACCGTTGTGTTCAAGTGTTTTATCACCGGGATAAAAAAATTCAAGATCATCCGATACAACCGCTGCTCCTGTCATCCAGTTGTAGTAAGACTGGCTCAGTGGCGTGTTGTTGTCCCATAGTGCCCGCGTTTCGAACCAGGCTTTATCTGCCGGCAGCCGTATTTCCACCCGCCAGTTTGTGCGGGAGGGGAGATCCATATTTCCTACGATGCAGCTCACGCTTCCGTCTTCATTTTGCCGGGTTGTATAATCTACCGGTGATGCCGTTGAAGGGGTGTGGCCGATGATTCCAAAATTAAATTCAATACCGCCGGAGGTCCAGGGCCCCCGCAGTGCAACGTTCCTGAACTTCATTACTCCATTCTGATAAATAAAGTTTTTGCCTGTAGATTTTTCCCTGGCGCCCCATACTTTGCCGCCTATTTCGGGTAGTATATACACTTCGATAAAATCATTCTCAAGCTTTACTATTTTCCAGGATTGTGGCCGGGACGTCCGGCTATATCCGTCGAAAGAGAAATACGGATATATCTTCTTTTTCTGGATTCCCAGGTTGGCGATGGGGTTTGGATCGCTGTAGGGATAAGTGGCTATCAGGCGGTTTTCAATTGAAACAGTTGCCTTCTGCGCCTGGGCATGGTTACATAATATGAATATCGTTGCTGCAAAGAAAAACCGGACCATGGCGATTTTTATTTAAAAATAGGAATTGTCGCGCTGAGAAACGTATTGTGGATTTCTATTTTACGCTTTATCATAATGTTTATAAAGGCTATGGCCGCCTATGCGCAGGTGCTGTTTGTCCTTGGGCTGGAAAAAGATGCAATGCGGGACGAAGAGATTTTGAAATGGATCGACATGCTGATTGCACCCGGCGCTTCTCTTGGAGGAGCCAGGCATTCTGTTGTAAAAGGGTGGAGAAAACTCGCCGCCACATTGGGTATTGGAAACGATGAGCAGCAAATCATGGAACGCCGCCTTTGAAGCGGCAGAGAAATAATGCCCCCTTCACTAAAACTTCGGAGGGCGCTGTAGCCTCGCCTGGAATCGAACCAGGATCTGGAGCTTCGGAAACTCTTATACTATCCATTGTACTACGAGGCCAATAAAACTGTTTTACCGGATCAGACCACCCACATTCGAAATGAATATCTTAACGGCAATCGCCAGCAAAACTACGCCAAAGAATTTTCTTACAGCCAGCAATCCCGCCGGCCCAAGAAGCTGCGCAATATAGTTAAGGGATCTCAAAACTGCATAAACAATTATCAGGTTGATCAGAATTGCCACAAGTATCAGCGACCGCTCGTAGTTGGCGCCCAGCGAAATGATCGTGGTTAACGTGCCCGACCCCGCAATGAGCGGAAAAGCAATAGGTACCAATGTACCCGATTTGGAATCAGCATCACTTTTGAAAAATTCCACTCCCAGCACCATCTCCAGCCCCAATATGAAAATGACGATGGAGCCCGCTACAGCAAAGGATTTTATATCCAATCCCAGCACGCCCAGGAATTTCTCCCCGATGAATAAAAATAATACCATCAGGGCGCCCGAAAGCAGCGTGGCCTTCCTCGCATCGATACCACCCAGCTTCTCCTTCAGCGAGATGAGCAGTGGTATCGAACCGATCACGTCAATAATCGCAAATAAAGTAAAAGTGATTGTAAGCAGGTCGTCGAATTTCCAGGCCATAGTTAAAGATAGGAAGGAAAAGGATTTTTTCTAAAAACCCCCTCCCTACAAACTAACATGCATGCCCGCCGTGAAATTAAACCTCCGCGTATTATAGCCCGCCAGCTCAAAATATTGCTGGTTGGTGAGATTACGAAAAGCTGCATACAGGCGGCTCTTTGAGCAAATTTTATATTCAAGATAGAGATCAACTGTATAGTATGAAGCCAGCTTATACGGCGTTCCGATATATACAAACTGCTGCCTTTTTCCTGCAACACGTGCATTGGCGCCTGCGTAAAATTTCGGCAGCACCTGGTACCCGGCAGACAGGTTCAATACGCTGGAAGGGATCTGGTATAAATTATTTGTCGTGGTGTCTTTGCCGATAGGCGCCCCGGTATTATCGAAGCCGGAATGCAATGTGGCATGTATATACGTATAGTTGGCCGAAGCATTCCATTTGTCAGCAGTGTAATTTATTTCAGCTTCTACTCCCCCGGATCGTTTGC
>JBGAJL010000047.1:0-31467 GCA_044224935.1 Flavitalea sp. | reverse complement strand
ATGGAGCCGAACGTGTTCTTGAAAATAGAAATCCGGGTGCGCAGATAAGGGGTCTGCAGTTTAATAATCATCACCAGGGCCATATTGCGAGGGCGGCGCAGGAGGGGATCGTATTCGCATTGTATTATGGAATAACGATTATGAAACAGATGGGCCTGCAGGTAGGTAAAGTCAGGGCGGGATATGCAAATATGTTTCTGAGCGATGTGTTTTCTGATGCATTCGCCAATACTGCTGGCGCCACGCTGGAACTATACGATACCGATGGGGCCGCAGGCGCTGCGAGAGCCGCAGGCGTGGGAGCGGGCTTCTACAGCAATTTTTCCGAATGCTATTCGGGCATGAAAAAAATTAAATCAGTAGAACCTTCTGCAGAAAAAATAAGACAATACGCCGTAATATACCAGCAATGGAAAGACGGTCTGCATAAACTTTAATTATTAACTTTTTAAATAAAACCGACATGGAATATAAAACAGGAAATCGGAAAGAATTTTTTCCGGCGATAGGTAAAATACCTTTTGAAGGTCATGGGTCCGACAACCCGCTTGCATTTAAATGGTATGATGAGAACCGGAAAATAGCAGGGAAAACGATGAAGGAATATTTCAGGTTTGCCGTCTGCTACTGGCATACCTTCTGCAATACCGGCGCCGATCCTTTTGGCCCCGGCACCAAGAGATTCCCCTGGGATGAACCGGCCGATGTGATGCAGCGCGCAAAAGACAAGATGGATGCAAATTTTGAATTCATCACCAAGCTCGGCGTTCCTTATTACTGCTTTCACGACGTGGATCTCGTTGATGATGCGCCCACGCTAAAGGAATATGAATCCCGCCTGCATTCCATTGTCGAATATGCCAAACAGAAGCAGGCCGACAGCGGCGTGAAATTATTATGGGGCACCGCAAATGTTTTCTCTAACCCCCGATATATGAACGGCGCTTCCACAAACCCTGATTTTAATGTGCTCGCATGTGCCGCTACGCAGGTAAAAAATGCACTCGATGCGACCATTGCCTTAGGCGGCGAAAATTATGTATTCTGGGGCGGAAGAGAAGGGTACATGACATTGCTGAACACCGACATGAAGAGAGAGATCGACCATCTCGGACGGTTTCTTGCAACGGCGCGTGATTATGCGCGCAGGCAGGGATTTAAAGGAGTATTTTTTATTGAGCCGAAACCGTGCGAGCCGACGAAGCATCAGTATGATTATGACTGTGCAACGGTAATTGGATTCCTGAGGCAGTATGGGCTGGACAAAGATTTTAAAATAAATATCGAAGTAAATCATGCCACGCTCGCGGGGCATACGTTCCAGCACGAATTGCAGGTGGCGGCTGATGCAAATATGCTCGGTAGCATTGACGCTAACCGTGGCGATTACCAGAACGGATGGGATACCGATCAGTTTCCAGTCAATTTGAATGAGCTCACCGAAGCGATGCTGGTTATCCTCGAAGCAGGCGGATTCGCAGGCGGAGGAGTAAATTTCGATGCAAAAACAAGACGGAACTCAACCGACCTGGAAGATATTTTTCTCGCGCATATCGGTGGAATGGACGCATTTGCCCGTGCCGCTATCTCGGCAGAAAAAATTCTTGAAAAATCCAATTACAAAAAATTCCGGCAGGACAGGTATGCTTCTTTTGATAAGGGCAAAGGAAAAGAATTTGAAGAAGGAAAATTATCACTCGAGGATCTGCGGGAATATGCGTTGGCTAATCCAGAGCCCAAACAAATCAGTGGCAAGCAGGAATGGATGGAGAATATGATTAATCATTTTATCTGATCGGTGTTTATAGGGTCGGTGCTTCATGCCCGACCCACCCCTTGCCCCTCCAAAGGAGGGTACGTAACTCCTTAATCAATTGCATCTTCAAAACAGTCAGGACGCCTGCATCCCCTCCTCCGGAGGGGCGGCGCTCAGCGTGAACTCAAACTCACAGGAACTGTGGAAGCGCCAGGGTGGGTAAGCTGTCAAAAACAAATCTCACATCCCTGCCTCCACATAATTAACTATCTCCGCATACACATTCTTTTCCTTATCCTTCGGTGTGCCGAAAATCAGGCAGGCATATTTCTTTGAAGAATTGATATAGGGCCAGCATGCGGTGAGCCCAGGGCAGTAAAATATACCGTCGCGTATCCAGTTGCCTAAGCCATAACTGCTGCCTTCGGCTAATTTGGGTACAAAACCAATTTTTGCCGTGCCTGTTTGTATTTTTTCCATCTCGTTTACCGCCGCTTCACTCAACACTTTTTTCCCATTAATTGTCCCCTTATTTTTTAGCATCACCAGGAATTTAAGAAAATCCGCAGGGGTGGATACTGCTCCTGAAAAAGGATTTACCGCCTCGTCCGACATGAATGACGTGCGCTTCATCCCACAGGGCCTGAAGATTCTTTCCTGTGCCAGCCTGTCGAATGTTCTCTTTCCCACAATTTCCAGCACCCGCGCTACGATATTCGTACCGATCTGGTTATAATTAAATACTTCACCCGGATTATTAACGATTTCGCGCCCGGAAGCATAAGCGTTCACTTCTTCTTCCAGCGATTCGAATTTTTTTCGCTGGAAAAATTTTTCTATGCCGCCCTTATCCGGCTGTAGCCCGGTTACGTTGGCCAGGCAATGCCGGATGGTAAGATATTTCTTAGCGTAGCTGGCGAAGATCGGCAGATATTTGCTCACCTTATCATCGAGCGAAAGCTTGCCCTGATCCACGAAGGTCATGGCTACCGCGGCAGTGAGCCACGCGCTTGAACAGCCGATATTATCCTGGGTGTTTAAATTGAAATCCTCCCCAAAAGCGCGCTGATACGCGATGGTGTCTTTCCAGATCAGCACCGCGACCCGGCCGCCGAATAGCGCTTTCTTCTGCCCCAGCATCCTGCTCAATGATGCCGTATCCGGCTGTGCACGTAAATCATGTAATAGTAGCAGTAAGGTCCCTATAAATATGAACTTAAGGCAGTTGGAACAGCATTTGTATGACATGCTAACAGAATTTTTCTCTTTGGAGTATCATTTGATAATCTTTTCGAAGTTATGAACTTAAATAATTTTACCATTAAAGCTCAGGAAGCCATCGCGCAGGCGCAGCAAATCGCCTATAACAATGGAAATCCTAATATTGAAACAGAACACATCCTTAAAGCGCTGATTAGCGACCAGGATTCCCCGATCGGGTTCCTGCTCAAAAAAAATAATCTCAACGTTGCGTTTCTGGAAACCAAGCTCGACGAGGCTATTTCCCGGTTGCCCAAGGTGCAGGGCGGTGAGCCCGCACAGTCGATCAGCCGCGATGCCAATAATGTCATTCTCAAAGCCGGCAATAATCTCAAAACTTTCGGCGATGAATTTGTAAGCGTGGAGCATCTGCTGCTGGCGATTCTGCAGGGAAATGATAATTCAGCGAAATTGCTGAAAGACGGCGGGCTGACCGAAAAGGGGTTGATCGCCGCGGTAAAGGAGCTACGCAAAGGTTCCACTGTTTCTTCCCAGACTTCGCAAAATACTTTTAATGCGCTGAATAAATACGGTCGTAATCTCAACGAAGCCGCCCGGGAGGGAAAGCTCGACCCGGTGATCGGCCGCGATGAAGAGATCAGGAGAACGCTTCATATTTTATCCCGGCGCACAAAGAACAATCCTATCCTGGTAGGTGAGCCCGGGGTAGGTAAAACAGCCATCGTGGAAGGATTGGCTCACCGTATCGTGAATGGTGACGTTCCCGAGAACCTGAAATCAAAAACCATCTATGCGCTCGACATGGGCCTGCTGATCGCCGGTGCGAAATATAAAGGTGAATTTGAAGAGAGATTAAAGGCCGTAGTGAAAGAAGTGGGGGAAAGCGAGGGGGAGATCGTTCTCTTCATCGATGAGATCCATACCCTGATAGGGGCCGGAGGTGGCGAAGGAGCGATGGATGCCGCTAACATCCTCAAGCCCGCGCTGGCAAGAGGGGAATTGAGAGCCGTAGGCGCCACTACGCTCAATGAATACCAGAAATATTTTGAAAAAGATAAGGCACTCGAACGCAGGTTCCAGAAAGTGACCATTGGCGAGCCGTCTGTTGAAGACGCTATATCCATTCTGCGCGGATTAAAAGATAAGTACGAAACGCATCACCATGTCCGAATCAAGGATGAGGCCATCATTGCGGCCGTGGAGCTTTCGAACCGTTATATCACCGACCGTTTTCTGCCCGATAAGGCCATCGACCTGATCGATGAAAGCGCGGCCCGGTTAAGGCTTGAAATGAATTCCATGCCCGAAGAGCTGGATGAACTGGAACGGAGGATAAGGCAGTTGGAAATCGAACGCGAGGCCATTAAGCGCGAAAACGACGAGAGCAAATTAAAGGAGCTGAGTACCGATCTTTCCAATCTTGCCGTTCAGCGAGATACCCTCAAAGCCAAATGGCAGCGTGAAAAAGATATTGTAGAAAAGGTGCAGAGCGCCAAGGCCGAAATAGAAAATCTGAAGCTCCAGGCCGAACAGGCGGAAAGAAACGGGGAGTATGGAAAAGTAGCTGAGATCCGTTACGGAAAAGTGCAGCAGCAGGAAAAGATCATTGCCGATCTCAGTACGCAGCTCGAAAGCATTCATGAAAAAAGATTATTGAAGGAAGAAGTAGATGCCGACGACATCGCAGAAGCGGTATCGAAATCAACGGGCATACCCGTTTCAAAGATGATGCAGGGCGAAAGAGAAAAACTGCTGAACCTCGAAGAGGAATTACACTCCCGTGTGGTAGGGCAGGAAGAGGCGATCTCCGCTGTGGCCGATGCCATCCGCAGGAGCCGTGCGGGCCTCCACGACCCCCGGAAACCTATCGGCTCATTCATATTTCTCGGCACCACGGGTGTGGGTAAAACAGAGCTTGCAAAGGCACTGGCCGAATACCTCTTCGATGACGAGAGTATGATGACCAGGATCGATATGAGCGAATACCAGGAGAAACATTCTGTGAGCCGGCTGATCGGTGCGCCTCCGGGCTACGTGGGATACGATGAGGGCGGACAGCTCACCGAGGCCGTGCGCCGTAAACCCTATAGCGTGGTGCTGCTGGATGAAATCGAAAAGGCCCATCCCGATGTGTTCAATATCCTGCTGCAGGTGCTTGATGACGGCCGGCTGACGGATAACAAGGGCCGGGTAGTGAATTTCAAGAACACTATCATCATCATGACCAGCAACCTGGGAAGCCATATCATTCAGGAGAATTTTGAAGACGCGAATGAAAATAACATCGATTCGGTGGTGGAAGCGACGCGGGAGCAAGTTATTAATCTGTTAAAACAGACCATCCGTCCCGAGTTTCTTAACCGGGTAGATGAAATAATAATGTTCCAGCCGCTTCTTAAAAAGGAGATCAAGGGAATTATCAGGATTCAGCTGAACCAGCTCAGGAATCTGGTGTTACAGTCTGGTATTCAATTGGAATTCAGTGATTACCTCCTCGATTTCCTGGCCGACAACGGTTTCGACGTACAATTTGGCGCAAGACCGCTTAAGAGATTGATTCAGAAAGAAATAGTGAATAAATTGAGTAAAAGGATACTGGCTGGCGATATAGACCGCAGCCGGCCCGTGCTGGTGGATGTGTTCGACGGAAACGTGGTTTTCAGGAATGAGCAATCCGAAGTGGAACACGCAAATGGCAGAAAAATTAGTTAATCTTGCATATCTTTTATTTGTTGCACCACCTGAAGTTTGCAGGATGAGCGAAAAGGAGAACATATTATGGCAGTTAAAACACCGGTTGAAATTATTTCACCTAAGGAATTTTGGGTAGGAGATAAAAATGCGCCTGTTTCATTAGTAGAATACGGCGACTATGAAAGCGAAGATTGTGCAAAAGCCAACGAGGTAGTAAAAAAGTTACTCGCAGAGTTTGGAGACAAGCTTAAATTTAATTTCCGTCATTTTCCCCTCACGAAAGTGCACCAGCGATCCATGAAGGCCGCAGAGGCTTCAATAGCCGCAGGACAGGAAGGAAAGTTCTGGGAAATGCACAATGCATTGTTTGCCCATAGGAGGCAGCTCGGAACCGTGAGCCTGAAAATATACGCCAAGGAGGTGGGAGTTGAAAATAAACGCCTGCTATCTGAACTGGTCGACTCCGTATATGGCTGGTATGTAAGAAATGATCTGCTCGAAGGACTGGATAAAGGGGTAAGGGATGTGCCGACATTTTTTATCAACGGCGAGATGTACGAAGGAAAACCGACTTTCGAAAGCCTGAAAAGGGCCATTTCGGAGCAGGTTAAAATACAGAAAGCACCTTCGAAGAAAAGAGCCTGATAGCTCCAGCCGCCGCCGGCGCAGCTGTGTCGGGGCCTTTAAAGAAAAGAGCTTATATTGCAATGCCCACCGAAGCTTTAGCATAGGTGGGCTTTAAATTTTCAGTATATCTGTGTGGCGAAACTTTTCTACCGATCATATTTGTGTTGGCTGGTTTTGACGATCCTCCTGGCGGTTTCAACCACTACTCTTTTTGCGCAAAAAGATTCAACCGCCCGTGCGAGGGATACAACAAAACACCAGACTGCGGCCAGCGATAGCTTTTTTCTGCTCAAATCGAAGGGCCTGATCGGCCGCCTGGCCAAAAGCATTACCACTGATACGAATGCGCCTAATTCCAATGTACTGCGGATTGACAAGCTCTACGAGAAATATACGGGACGTATTATCAGGGATATCGAAATCCGGAGAGTCGATTTCGGCGTGCCGATAAACGATACTACCAGGAGTTTTAAAAATATACTGACCCGGGCGGCCGATGCGCTCCACCATACGACGCGTGAATATATCATTCGCAATAACCTGTTCTTTAAGGAAGGCGACACGCTGCTGCCGGCTCTTCTGGCCGACAATGAGCGCCAGCTTCGTGACCAGAATTATATCAGCGATGCAAAGATCATTGTGAAATCCGTTTTGGGTACCCGCGATTCCGTCGATGTCATCGTGCTGGCCAAAGATGTACTTTCCATTGGCGGATCCGCAAATATCAGCTCTCTTACAAAAGGTGAGCTGGTGGCCCGCGAAGATAATTTTATGGGGTTGGGCGACCGCATACAGCTGAGTGGTTTTTATGACCAGGCAAGATCAACCCATTTTGGGGCCGGCGCAGAATACACAGCCCGGAATATCTCCGGCTCTTTTGCCGACGCCACCCTGGGCTTCCGAACATATACCCCTACATTCAACACGGGCCACAAACAGGAATCGACGATATATGCGAGCTTTCTCCGGCCTCTCGTTAACCCTTATATGAAATGGACCTACGCATTCGAGGCGGCTGCACACAACACGTCTAATTATTATTTTCCAGATACCACTTATGAAAATAATTACCAGTATAGATATTACAATATAGATGCATGGGGTGGCTATAACATGAGCGCCCGGCAGCTGAATGGAGACGTAAGGGATGACCGCTTGCGTACGCTGGTGGGGCTGCGGTTTTTGCACCAGGCTTTCCAGGAGGTCCCCACTATTTACCAGCACCAGTATTTTTATCAATATGCCAATCTTACCGGGATGCTGGCATCGATTTCCATTTTCCGGCAAAACTTCGACAAAACACAATATGTATACGGTTTTGGAAGAAATGAAGACGTTCCCGAAGGATTGGATTTTTCTCTTACAGCCGGCTGGACGGATAAGCAGAACAGAACCCGGCCCTATATGGGCCTTGACATGTCGTATAATTATTTTACAAAAAAAGAAAGCTATTTTAATTATACCCTGAGGCTGGGATGGTATGCCTATCATAAAAAATATGAAGACATCAGCATACTGGGGAACCTTGAATATTTTTCGAAATTAAAAACGCTCAACAGCAAATGGAAGCAACGAACTTTTATCAATGCAAGCATCACTACCCAGCTTAACAAAGTTCTGAATGAGCCCCTCCTGCTGGAGAGCCAGTATGGTTTGCAGGAGTACCAGGATATTCATCTCGGTGGCGACCATCGTGTGACGGTGAAAGCAGAGAGTGTGTTTTTTAACAACTGGTCGCTCTTTGCGTTCAAATTTGCACCTTTCGTTTTTGGAAACGGCGCCCTGCTCACGCCTGTGGCCCAGCCGATTGTGAACACGAAATTATACGGTACGGTGGGGGCGGGGTTAAGATCCAGAAACGAAAGTCTCGTGTTTGGCACACTTGAATTCAGAACCTATTATTTTCCAGGCAGGAACTTTAATGGCGACAGTTTCCGTTTCGAGTTCAATACCAATGTTCGTTTTAAATATAATACGCAGTTTATCCGCCGACCGAATTTTATTATGCTGAATTGACCTGTTATCCCTGGGATGAGAACTGTATCGCATTAAAGCGAAAACCACAATCTGATTTATTTTGTAGATTGCTTTCGAAAACAACCAGAAGGTTTTCTCCTTTGGCAGACTATTCCACATACACCGATGAGCAGTTGGTTCTCTTATTCAGAGAAGGCGATGAATCTGCATTCACAGAATTATTTCATCGCTATTGGGAAAAGATGCTTGCGTTTGCAATGACCAAAAATATAGGTCTCCAGGATGCAAAGGAAGTGGTACAGGATGTATTTATCCGCATCTGGAACCATCGTTCCGAACTGGATCTGCGGCATAAATTCAATACTTATATCAGTGCTGCAATCAGGCACGCGATCATCGACACGCTAAGGAAACAGGATACCATGAACAGGGCGCATAAATCAACACTCTTGCGCAATACTGATGGCGAGTGGCTGCATTATTTTGAACTTCATCAACAACTGGAAGATAGCATCAGCGATCTTCCGGAAAGATGCAGGTTGATTTTCAGGCTAAGCAAACAGCAGGGGTTATCCAATAAAGAAGTGGCCGTTGCATTGGACATTTCAGAAAAAACAGTGGAAACGCATCTCACGAAGGCGTATAAATCACTTCGCATTTCCTTCCGGCAATTTTTTACATTCTTCCTGTAAAATATTTTTTAGCAACTCAGGGTTTTGGGCGCCGGCATGCGTCTATAACTCAAAGCGCAGTCAATGCCAGAATATTCACCTGAGCAGATCCGCAGATGGGCCAATGAATACCGGAACGGAACAATAGGCGGAAACGATAAGTTATTATTTGAACAATGGCTTGCACAGCGCCCGGATGCTGAAACGGAATTTAATATTCCTTATGAAAAAACCGAGCTTGAAAATGAATTGCTGAATAATATCGGCGCTGCCACTTTTGATAGGCGCACAGTGAAATTGAACAGGCAATGGATCAGGTATGCTGCCGCGATAATTATCATAGCCGGTATCGGTACTTACCTCTGGCTGACTGCTGGGAAAAAAGAAAAGTCCCTGGCATTTGTTCAGACAGACACATCCACTGATATTTTACCCGGAACAAATAAAGCTGTCTTAACCTTATCCGATGGTAAAAAAGTGGAATTAAACAGCACCATTTCTGAAACCATCAATGACGGCTCCTTGTCCATTCAAAATAATTCAGGTGCCCTGATCTATTCTCAAACGCGCACCTCTACCTCGGGAGAGGCGTTTGGCGAAGCTAAAGAGGATCGATCGGCGCGAAGCACCGTTCTTTACAATACCATGACCACCCCCCGCGGCGGTCAGTATCAGCTCACCTTATCCGATGGCACCCGCGTATGGCTCAATGCCACCAGCAGCATCCGGTATCCGGCAGTTTTTTCCGGCTCAAGGCGCGAAGTGACGATCACCGGCGAAGCCTATTTAGAAGTGGCCCGGAACAAAGCAATCCCTTTCCTCGTAAGCATACCCGGACAATCAACCATAGAAGTACTTGGCACGAGCTTTAACGTCAACGCTTATGAAAACGAGCCCGCAACCAAAACTACATTGGTGGATGGAAAGATCAGGGTGATCACCGGCTCGCAATCATCGCTTTTATTGCCGGGAAATCAGGCGGTGATTGATCAGAATAATCCAGCGCAGGTTATACATGTACAGCCGGCAGATATTGCTCAGTCCCTCGCCTGGAAGAATGGCGCTTTCAATTTTGATAAACTGACCGTCATGGAAGCGATGAGGCAAATATCGAGATGGTATGATGTAGATGTGAAAATTGGAAATGGCCTGGAGAATAAACGTTTTATGGGTTCCGTTCAGCGCGATCTCACCTTATCAGAATTATTGCATGTGCTCGATGGCATCGGTGCTCATTTTAAACTGGAGGGAAGAACAATAACAGTTTCCAGATAAATATTATTCATTTTAAAAAATCTGCTGTATGGTGAATTAATTACTTAAGCGGGCCCAATAAAAAACCGGAGTGTCGCAAGCACGTCCGGTTTCACCCACCGAAGCTTTAACGCAGATGGGCTTAAGCTGGGCCAACCGAACAATTTCATTTGACAACAAGACTGTATCAATCAACCAAAACTACCGTAAAATTATGCGAATTTTTCTTTTGCGTATTATGCGATTAACTGCTTTATTTTTATTTCTCGGATCCATGGGATTGTCTGCGAAAACGATCTCCCAGACGGTTACATTTTCAGGGAAGAACGTTTCTCTGGAAAAGGCTTTTGATGCCATACGGACACAGACCGGGTATTTCATTGTCGGCGACATGGAGCTGCTGAATCAATCAGCTGCAATCACAATATCCGTGGTCGATTGCCCATTAACCGGATTTCTCGATGAAATACTCCGTGGACAGCCTTTTACTTATGTGATAGAAAGGAAAACAATAGCTATCAAGCCCAAAAACCTCACGGAAGGATTAAAGACCGGGTTAAACAATCCTCACTTCGGTGTAATTGCCGCTCCTCCGATTACTGTAAGAGGAAAGATTGTAAATGAAAATGGCGATCCTGTTATTGCTTCAGTCCTGGTTAAAGGCACAAACCGCGGAGTGACATCGAAAGCGGACGGTTCATTTGAGATAACCGGAGTGGAAAACAATGCCGTGCTCGTTATCAGTGCAGCAAATATTGAAACGAAGGAGATTAAATTATCGGGAAAAGCTGATTTATCCGTTTTAACGGTGAAAATCAAAAGCTCGCCGCTCGACGAGGTACAGGTTATTGCCTATGGCACCTCAACGCAGCGTTTGAGTACAGGAAATATAACTAAAGTCACCGCTGAACAAATAGAGGCGCATCCCGTTGGAAACGTATTGGCGGCGCTCGACGGACAGGTGCCGGGAATGCTGGTGACACAATCGAATGGGTTGCCGGGCGCATCGTTTAAAGTCTCTGTGAGAGGCCGCACGGCAATTGATAGAAATATAACGGATGATAATCCATTGTTCATTATTGATGGGGTTCCCTATGCACCCAATAATAATTATCTCACTTCAGTTCCGTCTTCCATTGGCAATCCCTCGGTTTATGCAACTCAGCCGGGGGGAATAAGTCCGTTTAACCTGATTAACCCAAAAGATATAGAAAGCATTGAGGTGTTAAAAGATGCCGACGCCACAGCGATATACGGAAGCCGGGGTGCAAATGGCGTGATATTGATCACTACAAAACTGGCGGCCAGGAAGAAAGAAAGCACGCGTGTCGATTTTCACACTTACAATGGCGTCAGCATGATTCCCAACCTGCCTAAAATGATGAGCACCGAACAATATACGCAGGTGAGAAAACAGGCTTTTCAGTATGATGAAGAAACACCCGACGAATCGAATGCTTATGATATCCTGTTATGGGACACTACGTTCAATAATCATATCTATAAAAAAATATTCAATAACAATGCCCATAACAACGATGCGCAATTATCCCTTTCCGGAGGCAATGAAACAACAGGTTTCCAGTTGAGCGGAAGCTATCACCGGGAAACAAATCTGTACAGCGCCGACAAAGCTGATAAGAGGGCGACACTATACGTGGGCCTTCAGCATCGTTCGCTGAACAACAGGCTGCATATCACGTTTACGGGCAGCTATGCGTCGGATAAGAACGGGCAATTGGTGAATAACCTGGGTGCGGGTTATTATTTGCCACCCAATCAGAAAATATATAACGATGACGGGTCGCTTTCGTGGGAACAGAATGGCGTTATTAATTATACCAACCCTATGTCCGAATTGTTCAGCGATTACCTGGCACATTCCACTACCACGATGGGAAACCTTTTGATAGATTATGAATTGTTGAAGGACCTGCATGTCAAAACCAGTGCAGGGTTTAATAATGTCAATGTAAATGAATCCAGTTTACTATTTGCCAAAGCTGATGTATTTGGACGGCGTTTTGCGAGTTTCGCGATAACGGGCATGAATAGCTGGATCGTGGAGCCCCAGTTGGAATTCAGAAAGAACATTTACAAGGGAGCGCTTACAATTCTTGCCGGTGCAACCTGGCAGGACAATAAGAATAATGCTGATTATACTGATGCTTCGGGTTATTCCAGCGATGCCCTGATGAACAGCCTTGCCAATGCTGCAAATTATTATTCATCCAACAGCATGTCGGAATACAGATATTCGGCCGGGTTTGCAAGGATCAGTTACAACTGGGCAAATAAATATTTATTAAATGCATCCCTGCGAAGGGATGCTTCCAGCCGTTTTGGTCCCGGCAGGCAATTGGCCACATTCAGTGCTATCGGCCTAGGCTGGATATTTACTGAGGAAGAATGGGTGAAAAAAAATATCGGCGCGCTTAGCTTTGGCAAACTGAGAGGAAGTTATGGGCTTACCGGCAATGATAAGATCAGCAATTATCAATACCTTGATACCTGGGAAAGTGGAAACAGTATTTATGGTGATATTATCGGACTATATCCTAACAAGCTGTTTAACCCGGATTATCGATGGGAGAAGACGGGGAAAAAAGAAATCGGCCTCGAATTGGGGTTCCTGAAAGATCGTATTCTTTTTTCGATATCCCGGTATGAAAACAGCAGCACCAATCAACTGGTTAATTATACATTGCCCGCTCTGACGGGGTTTACTTCTGTGATTGCCAATTTAAATGCGAAAGTGCTGAATGCTGGCTGGGAGATCGTGCTGAACACCGTAAACGTCAGGAGTGCGGATTGGACCTGGAAATCTTCTTTCAATATCTCGGCTCCCAGAAATAAACTAGTCTCCTTTCCAGGCTTGTCTTCGTCTCCTTACCGCTGGGACTATGTAGTGGGTATGCCTTTAAATATTTCTTATTCCCTTTATCATTATTTAGGAGTCGATCCGCAAATGGGTCTGTTTAAGGTAGAGGATAAGAACAAAGACGGCCAGATCACTTATGGGGAAGATGCCACTGAAAAAATGAAACTTGATCCTTCTCTTTTCGGTGGTTTCCGGAATTCTGTTATTTACCGGCAATTTTCGATTGATCTTTTATTCTCATTCAGGGCACAGAAGGCGCAGAATTATCTATCCTATATTCAGGGTTTTGGCAGCATGAACAATATGCCGGCCATTATGTATGGTAAATTCTGGCAGAAACCGGGCGATGATGCTGCGCTGCAAAAACCAACGCAATCCTATTCCACTCCTGCGGCAACTGCTTTGCAGCAATTTAAAGTTTCAGATGGTGGGTACAGCAACGCTTCTTACATACGTTTGAGAAATATATCCGTTTCGTACAATTTGCCGGAAAATCTCCTGCAACGCTGGCATCTCGCAAACGCCAGGATATATATGCAGGCAGAGAATTTATTCAAAATCACATCATACCAGGTGACCGATCCGGAAACAGGTGGATTTAATATTGTTCCACCCTTAAAAACTTTTGTCTGGGGTGTGCAACTGGGTCTTAAATAAACACTGAGTGTTAATCAAAAATTAAACAAATGAAGTCGATATATTTTTATGTAATTATTTCCATTACAGGGCTGACCTCCTGTAAGAAATTTGTTGAAAATTTAAGGCCGGCTGACCAATTGACCACGTCGGAGATTTTTTCCGATTCCACCACTGCTGAAGCGGCTATGGCCGGAGTTTACGCTAACCAGATGACCAACTATCTTTCATTCTACAACGAAATGGCAGTGATATGTGGGTTGAGTGCTGATGAATTGAATGCGAATGCAGGTTCTTATTATGACTGGTTTCGCGCTTTCAATGAAAATACGATTCTCATAAATGACGATTGGAACTTGTCTTTTTGGACCAGCGCGTTTAAAACCATTTATCAATGTAATATCATTATTCAGAATGCTGCATCTTCCGGAGTGTTGCAGGAAGAAATGAAGGCAAGGCTGACCGGGGAGGCGAAATTCCTTAGGGCGTTAACTTATTTTTACCTGGTCAACCTGTATGGCGATATACCTATGCCCGTAAGTGCAGATTACACTGCAAATGCGCAATTGGCAAGATCACCTGCGAACTCAGTGTATGATTTGATGATACAGGATCTTACCGACGCCAGGGCTTTATTGACTGACAGCTATATTTCTTCTGAAAGAATACGGGCCAACAGGAAAGCGGCCGAAGCGTTGTTGGCCAGAGTTTATCTTTACAGGGGAAACTGGGAGCAGGCTGCGGCAGAAGCAGGTAATGTAATTCAGGCGCCGCTGTATTCTTTAAGCGACCCTGCCGGAACATTTATTAAAAGCAGCGGGGAAACCATACTGGAAATCCCTCCTGCAAGCTCACAGCTTTTCGGCGTAGCGGACGCTTATTTTTTTATACCCGAATACCCGTCCAGCATTCCTAACTTCTCCCTGGCGGACGGACTCCTGCATACTTTCGAACAGGGAGACCTTCGCGTAACGAACTGGCTCGACTCGAATACCGTATCGGGAAATGTTTATTATTATCCGTATAAGTATAAAATAAGTATAGATTATTCCACTTCGAAATCCGAATATAATATCGTATTGAGACTGGCGGAAATGTACCTGATCCAGGCAGAGGCCTTCGCACAGCAGGGAGATCTGCCTGCTTCCATACAGGCGCTCGACAAAGTCAGGCAAAGGGCCGGCCTGCTGCGGATTGCCGACACCGATCCCGGAATTACCAGGGATAACCTGCTGGCAAAAATTTATAATGAATGGCGGGTTGAATATTTTGCTGAGTGGGGCCATCGCTGGCTCGATCTGAAAAGATGGGGCAAAGCCGATGAGGCATTGCAACCCATAAAACCACATTGGCTGCCTGCTGCTCAATTATTTCCCATACCCTGGGAAGAAATAAAGGCTGATGTTTTTCTGACCCAGAATGAAGGCTATCCATCGTCGCTATAAAGTTTCAGGTATTCTTCAGATCCGTTTGAATTTCATTTTATCGCAATAATTAATTGCTGTGGGCGCAGGATCGAAAGGCGCTGCTGGGAGATGTTATTATTTGTTACCCAATCTTATTAACATGAAATTATATAAAGCTTCTATTACCGTTATTGCTTTTTTTTATTGCTCCGCTTTATTCGCGCAATCCGGGAAGCCATTGCATGTCGGAGACAGGATGCCTCATCTGGTTTTGCATCCGGTGCTTTACCATTCCGATACTTTAATCGACTTGTCAAAACAGGGAAGCAGGTTGATCATCCTCGACCTGTGGGCAACCTGGTGCTCTTCATGCGTGGCCGGCTTTCCTAAATCGTATCAGTTGGAACAGCAATTTCCCGGCCAGGTGCAGTTTATCCTTGTCAGCCGGAAAACTGCTGATTCCATTGGAGAAGAACTGCGGCAGACACCCGAAAAAATAAAAGCATTTCTTGATAAAAGAAAACAGGACTATTCATTTCCATGTGTGGTTAGTGACACAATCATATGGAACTTATTTCCACCCCTATCCGGTATTCCTTATTATGTTTGGCTGAAGAACGGAAAAGTGATAGGCTTGACTGGTGCCCGGGAAATTAATGCTGAAAATATTTATAAAGCCATCCACGCCCCTGACATATCTACTATTTCATTGAAAGCGCCCGGTTCGTATAATTTTCTTCAGGATGCCACGCTGGCGGAATTGCTGGGAAAAACTGGGGTGGGCAAAGAAATGACCTCATCTTTTTGCGGAGAGGTCGAAGATTATATAGGGTCAGCTTCTCTTGCCCCGCTTGAAAGATACCCCGGATATCTGCGGTTTTATTCTTTAAATTCCTTTATCCGCACTCTTTTTTATTTTGCATATCCTCAAATGCAGCATATAAAATCGAGCAATTGTATCATTGAAAAATTTGCAACTCAAGAACCATCTGACCTGTCTCCTGGTGAATACTGGATACGCAAGGATTCTTTATACTCTTATGAGTTGATCGTACCGGAGCGTATGAAAGACAGCGCAACAGCGATAATGAAAGAAGATTTAAAGCGATATGCAGGGGCTGTGCCGAGATTTTATAAGAAAAAAGTAAAATGCCTGGTTTTGAAGCTGAAAGACTCAACGCTGTTACATGTTGGAGATAACAGGGAATTAGCCAGGGATTACAATCTGTATGAAAAAGGAAGAACACCAAAATTTATGCATGGTTTTCCTTTGCGTGTTTTTGTTTCTTCCATGAACGACCTGTTTGCCAAACATTTTGTAGATGAAACCCATATCCCGGTAGGAAAGATCGTCAATCTCGACGGCCTCCCTGCCGATCTGTCCAACACGAAAGCATTGAAAAAAGCATTGAAAAAATATGGAATCGTGGCGGCCGGGAAGAAGAGAAAACTGCTGTTCGCCGAAATTACCTACAACGCCCACCCCTGATAGCGAAGATGTGTTCCTCCATATCCAGTAGTTCTGCCTGTAATATGGTATCTGATTTAGGCTATTGAAGCGTCCTGATTTATGTAAATCAGGTCGTTTAAATAGCCTGATTTTGATATATGGATTTCGAATATAGATAGTCCTTTAGAACTCAACAGGCAGGTGCCACAACCTGTCGTTCGGAAACCTGAAAAATAGCCCTTGCCAGATGCATACTTTTTCCCTTTATTTTCCGTTTTTACCGAATTGAAATACTTTTGGAAAAATTAAATTTCCCATGAAATATCCCGGTATCGCTTTGGCAGCAATTCTTGCAGCCGCTTCTGCTTCTTCCTGTTTTTCCCCTGGCACGAGTGCCCAGGCCGAGATACTTGCTGAAAAGAACCGCGATACCGCGGACGTTCCCCAGGCTGCGGCAAAAACGGATACATTGGCTGCCTTACCTGCCGTAACCCTCGACACCGCACTATTCGACCTGAAGCTTTCCCACATGGTGAATGGCGACTCATCAGGAAAATGGCCGGTGAAAACAGCTTACCCTTTGCCGGGAGCGATCCTTCCGTTCAAGACTGTGGTGGCTTTTTATGGCAACCTGTACTCAAAGCAGATGGGGATACTGGGAGAGCTTCCCCGCGAACAGATGCTGGCTAAATTAAAATCGGAAATAGCCCGCTGGAAAAATGCCGACAGCACCCTGGACATACAGCCCGCACTGCACTATATCGCCATCACCGCGCAGGGCAGCCCGGGCAAAAATGGAAAATACAGGTTACGCATGCCCTTTAACCAGATCGATTCGGTTTTGAGCATGGCAAAGGAAATCGACGCTATCGTTTTTCTCGACCTGCAGTTGGGATTGAGCAATCTTCAATCCGAGCTCCCGGAATTTGAAAAATACCTCGCCATGCCGAATGTGCATTTAGGCATAGATCCTGAATTCGCTATGGCAAAATCCGGAAAGGCGCCGGGAAAAGTTGTCGGAACCCTCGACGCTGCGGATATCAATTATGTAACGGATTACCTGCAGAAAATAGTGAAGCAGTATAATCTTCCTCCCAAGATCCTGACGGTGCACCGCTTTACGCAGAATATGGTTACAAATTATAAGCAGATCAAAACCAGCCCCGAAGTGCAGGTGGTAATGCACATGGACGGCTGGGGCGAGCCTGCGAGAAAGGTCAATACCTACAGGCAATTCATCTACAAAGAACCGGTGGAGTTCACAGGCTTTAAATTGTTCTATAAAAATGACGTGGTGAGATCCAACAGCCGTATGATGACGCCGGAAGAATTATTAAAACTGAAACCCAGGCCGGTGTATATTCAATACCAGTAGCGGGCAACCTCAAAATTGTTTATGGGAAGGATATACGGTATTTTTTCTTTCATCCAATTGCTTTTATTTTCTGCACATGCGCAGGAACCGGGCGACAATATCGTGGTCACCGATGCACATGAAGTGTACCGCTTCGAGCGCGGCGACCAGCAACACCCGGTGGTCGTTAACCAATCCCTTAACACTGTCTACACTTGTAAAAGTTTTCGCACCACTATTCCCGTCACCACATTTTATAACGACCAGTTCGTGATCAATGATGTCAATGTAAGGGTCAACGGCCAGCGCCTGAAGAACTTCAGGCCCGTATATGATTATTACAGTAGCGACGGCGTCTTTTTTTCCGACGCCCGCATTTGTTATTTCACCCTCCCCCTGGAAGCAAAAGGATCTTCCAGCGAGGTGTCCGTTTCCAAAACAGTGCTCGACCCCAGGTATTTCACGGAGATCTATTTCAATGAGAATTATTTTACGGTAAAAAAAGAGGTGAAAGTGATCGTTCCTCAATGGATGAACATTGAGCTGAAGGAATATAATTTTAACGATCACAGGATCAGCAAGACTGTATCGGCTGGTAAGGATGAGACAGTTTATACATTTACAATAGAGAATGTGCGCAATATTCCTGTGGAAACGCAGGCTCCGGGAATCAGCTATCTTGCCCCGCACCTGCTCGTGATGTCCAAATCGGCAACACCGGGCAACACGAAGATCACTTATTTCAATACGCTTGCAGATCAATATGCATGGTATCATACGCTGGTAAAGGAGATCGGTAATGATGAAGCTCCGGTGAAGCAGAAAGCGCTGGAATTGACCAAAGGGCTGAAATCAGATACTGCAAAGGTGAAGGCGATATATCGCTGGGTGCAGGATAATATACGTTATATCGCTTACGAAGACGGAATAGCTGGCTTTAAACCACAAAATGCACAAACGGTGCTGGCAAAAAAATACGGCGATTGCAAGGGCATGGCCAACCTGATGGCGCAACTGCTCAGGTCTGTAGGCCTCGATGCCCGCCTTTGCTGGCTTGGCACCAATCATATTGCATACGATTACAGCACACCCTCCCTTTCCGTCGACAATCATATGATCTGCGCCTGGCTGTACAACGGGCAAACCTATTATCTCGACGCCACAGAAAAGTTCATCGGCTTCGGAGAGATCGCCGAGCGCATACAGGGAAGGCATGTGCTGATAGAAAACGGCGATCAGTATATTTTGAAGAATATCCCTGTGGCGCAGCAATCCCAGAACTGTTCGATGGAAAAAAGAAAACTTTCCATCATTGGCAACGATCTCAAAGGTTCCGTGGTGCAACTGTGGAAAGGAGAAAATAAAGAATGGCTGCCCATTCAACTGAATAATATTAAGAAAGACAAACAGGAAGAAGTTCTTAAAACATATCTCTCGGGAGGAAACAAAAATTACCAGATAGACAACCTGCGAATCGTTAACCTCGATAATTACAACGCCGATGTACGGATCGAATACGACCTGTTGTACAAAGATGCGGTCGTTTCTTTCGGAAAAGATGTTTTTGTTGATGTGGATAACAGGAAGGATTTTGGCAACATCAAGTTCGACACGGCTTCGAGAAAACTTCCTTACCAGTTTTATTTCAAGGATCATATCGTTTTCGATACAGAGATCAATTTGCCCGAGAATTTGCATATCTCTTCGGTTCCCGGCCTTCTGAATATCAGCGAGCCCGGTTATGGCATCAGTGCGGGCTACAAAGTGGACAAGCGGAAATTGCTGTATCACCGGGAGATTATGCTGAAAGATATCCTTGTTGCGCCAAAGCAATTCGACAGGTGGAACGATAATATCAACCGCCTGAATGAATTTTACAATAGTCAGATCACCTTAAGCACAGAAAAATTATGATCCGCTGTATAGTAATGACTGCGGTTGTTTGCCTGGCAGTCAATATGGCTCATGCGCAAAGCGCAGACCAGAAATATCTTGGCGAATCTGCCGGGATCAGGCAGGCCGTATGGGCCTGGGACAAGAGCGAATTCCAGATAAAAGCTGTTCCTGCCGAATACGCTCATGCATCGAAAGTTATTATCGACCGCCGCCTCGACGTGAATGCGGACTCGAAGAAAAAGCTCAAAATCGGGTTATTCGTTTCCACTTACCGCGAATTAATGCTCACTGAAACGATCCGTGAGGCAGTGATGGTCAATGATAAAAAAGCAGTGCAGGAATATTCGGAGATTGCCTATACGCAACTGGAAAGAAAGAGTGGAACCCTGATGGACAAAACAACAATTGTTTATGTTGGCGTGAAAGTGATCAAGCCGAATGGCACGGTAAAAGAGATCAACGCAGACGATGTGGTGCTGACCAAAGACCAGAAAAAGAACAAGGAGGCCAAGATCGCTATTCCCGACCTGCAGGAAGGCGATATCATCGATTATTTCGTCACGAAGCAGACGAATATGTCGCAGTTGAACGCCCTGCCCGATTATACATTCACTTTTTTTGACGATGCACCCATACTGCATTGTTCGATGCACATCGAAGCCGGGAAAAAATATGCGGTGGAATACAGGTGTTACAACGATGCACCTGATTTTAAGGTCACTAAAACGGAAGACAATGGAAATGAATTGAGCATCGAGAAAAGTGATATTGCCCCTATAGCGGCCAGCCGTCTTTGGATGTCCCCTTACCGGCAATTGCCGGTGGCGAGGGTAAATATTCTGCTCGGTTATAACGGCCCGTTTGCCGGCAGGATGAATGCGCGTGAAACAGGCGCTGTATATAAAAACCAGTCTTCCGATAAATTTATTGAGGACAAGCTCCAGGAACTGGCGTACATTAAAACGAATACCCGGTATAAGCTGGAAATGGGAGATGTTTGCGAAGCATATTATAAAAAACTGAAGAAGAGCGGGATACCCAAAGACAGTCTTGAAAGGGAATTGTTTTACCTGTTCCGGTTTGCCAATTTTTTCGAGCAGAAAAATGTGCAGGATGTCGAAAGGCTGGCGAGGCTTCCGCATATCAATTTCAATGAAAATAGGGTCACGTTTTACCTGGGTGAATTTTTCAAGAACAACAACTTCAACAATGCGATGGTTTATTATACATCGAACACAGGCCCCAGGTTAAAAGAGATATTGAGCTCCGGCGATCTCAGCAACATCATATCGGTCTATAGCTCCGACAGCTATTACGGGTTCTCGAATATTTTTGCCACGCCGGGTTATCTGCCTTATTATGCCGAGAATAATAAAGAGGCATTGCTGGTCAATTCCGGCTCATCCCGTATGGTCAATCCTTCCAGTCTGATCAAAAACACGGTGCCTATCCCGTCTACCCGGTACACGGAAAACACGAGAGCGGAAAAACTGGAGGTTTCATTGGTTCCCGAGGCGATGAAGCTGCATGTAAAACGACAGTCTGTGCTCCGCGGGCACTATAAATCGGACGAACAGCAGCGGCTGGTGCTGTTTGAAGATTACTACAATTCTGAAAGGAAATATTTCAATGATGATAAGACGCTCGCCGAAAGATTGAGCGAACAAAGAAAGACCAGGCAACTGGCGGAAGAGATACAGGCGGTGTTTGACAATGCGAGGAAAGAGAATAAAAATTCTTTTATCCAGGAAGCGAATAGCTGGTTTGATACCGAGGTAAGCGATATCCGGAATTTCCAGGTGAATAATCTCGGCGTGCGCCACACCAGCCCGGATTTTGTTTTCAGTTCTGAATTCGACCTGAATGGGATGGTTAAAAAGGCGGCAACAAATTATATCATCGACATTGGCAAGCTGATAGGCTCACAATTAAAAGTGGAAGGGGAAATGCGCAAACGTACCAGCGACATATACCAGCCGTTTGCACGTAGCCTGCAATACCAGATCAGTTTTACAATACCTGAGGGATACATTGCTGAAGGCGTCGATGCATTGAATAAAAAAGTGGAAAACAACACAGGAGGGTTTAGCTGTGAAGCCGCAGTTGTTAACCATGCGCTTGTGCTCAATATCAAAAAGATTTACCGGAATGCGTTTGAACCTGTGGGGGAATGGGAAAAGATGCTGGCTTTTATTGATGCTTCGGACGAATGGAATAATTCAAAGATATTAATAAAGAAAGAGGCCTCTCATAACCCGTAGTGCACCGGTTTGAAGAATTACTCTGCTTTTCGGGGCAGGGGCCACAAAATACATTTCGAATCAGTGCTTCAAATGACTGATCACGAAGTAAACCAGCACCGCCAGCAGAAGAATAATCACCACGGCCACATAGGCCCAGCCGTTGAACATTATCTGTCTTTTTTCTTTTCTCTTTTTCCTTTGCTGCAGGTATTTGAGTAATTGTTTGTTGATGTGGTCAACGGAAGACTGAACTTTTTTCGCGTCACCCGCCTGCTCCAGCCCTTCAACGGCTTCATCAAAAAAAGGATTATCGATCATCCACTGTTCCACTTCGTGCTTGGCTTCTTCCGACAATTTCCCACTGATATAATCCATCAGTTTCTGGTTGTCGATGTCTTTATTACTGTCGGATAGTATATTGAGCAGGTCTTCACTCATGATGGATCATTTGTTTTTTTGTTTCTTTTCCATTAAGAGTTTCAGGTTTCTTTTTCCATTCTGGATATAACTTTTCACCTGCATAATCGTATAACCTGTCGCTTCCGCGATGTGCTGATATGATTTTTTTTCAAGATAGAATAAAGTTACGCATTGTTTCTGCTCGCTATTCAATTCGGAGAGGCTCTCGTTCATCAGCTCCAGCTGCCTGTCTTTTTCGATATGTTTATTAGTGCCGGCCGGCTCGGTTTCATCGGCGAGAATTTCTTCCCTGATCGCTACGGAAGAGTTTGCGTGTTTATCGCGAAACTTCATGAGGCAATAATTTTTTGCCACCATGTAGAGCCAGGATTTCAGGTATTGCACCTTATAACGATGCAATTCGGTGATGGCTTTCAGGAACACCTGTTGCACGGCATCCCGGGCCTCTTCCTCGTTTTTCAGGTATTTCATACACACGCCATACAGCAACAAAGTGTAACGCTGCAGTAATATGCCCAGCCAATAATTATCCCTGTCTCTGTAAAAATTATCGAGAAGTTGCTGATCGCTGGTATGGGAATGGTTTTCTGCCAATCAGGAAAACTTGTTTTTCAGCCACTGGATCGCCAGCGTATCCCATTGCATCATTTTAACGCCGGTATAGAATAAAATTAAGGCGAATATCTTTTTAAGCAGGTCCTGGTTGATATTCACGGCAATTTTGCTTCCGAAAAAGCTGCCTAATAAAAATCCCAGCGCAACGATGCCTATAACGCCCATTTCTATCGGGGTATTTGAAAGCCTGCAATTGTTGTAGTATACAATAAAGGCAACGATGGTGACGGGGATGGTGAGAATGCCCAGCGAGGTGCCCTGTGCCTGCTGTTGGTTATAACCCAAAAAATAGATAAGCGCCGGCACGAGGATGATTCCCCCTCCCACACCAACCAATCCACTCAACATTCCTGCGGCCAGGCCAATTAGTATCATAATGAGGTAAGCCTGGATATCCATGAAATTTTCTTTTTACGGTTTCTTTCTAAAGGTGTCGACGTACAACTGCATTGCATGTTCTATCACATGCAGGGCGGTATGCTTGTCGCCGAGCTCATCAACTTTTACGGTTTTGTGCTCAAGCTTTTTATATTCTTCGAAGAAATGCCTGAGCTCATCGAAAAAATGCTTGGGCAGTTCCTCCATATTGTTGTAGTGGTTCACGCTTGGATCTTTGGCTGCCACTGCAATGATCTTATCGTCTGCATCGCCACCGTCGATCATATGCATCACGCCCAGAACTTTTGCCTGCATCAGGCAAAGGGGCTGAACAGGCTGGGAAGTGATCACCAGGATATCCAGGGGATCCTTATCGTCGCCATACGTCTGGGGAATAAACCCGTAATTGCAGGGATAGTAGAAGGAGGAATAGATGATCCTGTCGAGTTTCAGCAGACCGCTTTCCTTATCGATTTCGTATTTGGCTCTCGATCCCTGTGGAATTTCAATGATGGCATTTACAACGCGGGGGGCGTTTTCGCCGTAGCTAACGCCATGCCATGGGTGTGAAACTGTTACCATGCTGCAAAATAAAGGAAATATGACTTCTGGCGCAAGTGTGGTTGACCCACCCCGGTCTCGCCAAAGACGAGACCGCCCCTCCGGAGGAGGGGACGTGACTCCCAAATAAATTGCATCTTCAAAACAGTCAGCGTGCCTGCATCCCCTCCTCTGGAAGGGTGGCGCTCAGCGGAGATTCACATATAAACGAACCCAGGAAGCGCCGGGGCGGGTCCGCAAACCGAAATAAAAACTCAATATTTTAATATCGATTTCAGGTCAACCAGCCATTCTCCATTCGCTTTCACTATGGTAATGCTGGTAGTGTCCCGTGGATTATAGGTATTGAAATACTTGTATACGGTTGCTGAATCATTGATCGGCTGAATCAGGATCGGGCGGATAGATGATTCACGGTGCTGCTGTTTTTCTTCGCTGTTCAGTTCCCCGTAATTTTTTTTCTGTCTTTCAAACAGCAACACGTTGGTGCTGTCTTCCAGGAGATAAAACCTTGCCTTTTTGTAGTCGCCGTCCAGCGAGGCCCGGATAAATTCGCGTCCGGCATCCTGAGGGTCCTCCGCCTTCTTATAGCCCCCGCTGCAGGCGGCGGACAAGGTAACTAGGCCAATAAATAAGTAGCTTAAGCCCGGTGAATATTTCATGCCTGGTTTTCTTTTTCGTATGCTTTGATGATCGCTTTCACGAGTTTGTGCCGTACCACATCTTCCTCATCCAGTGTAATATGCGCAATACCATCGATATTCTGCAATATCCGGACTGCCTTTTCCAGTCCGCTGCGCTGATTTTTGGGAAGATCCACCTGGGAAAGGTCGCCGGTGATAATGGCTTTGGCATTGGCGCCGATACGGGTAAGGAACATTTTAATCTGGAGATCCGTTGCATTTTGCGCTTCATCCAGGATAATAAATGCGTTATCCAGCGTGCGTCCGCGCATATAGGCCAGTGGAGCGATCTCGATAACTCTTGTGCTCATATAATAACCCAGCTTATCGGCCGGAATCATATCGTCAAGTGCGTCGTACAAGGGGCGCAGATAGGGATCGATCTTTTCTTTCAGGTCGCCGGGCAGAAATCCCAGGCTTTCGCCTGCTTCTACCGCCGGGCGGGTGAGGATGATCTTCTTCACCTGTTTATTTTTCAGCGCCCGTACAGCCAGCGCTACGGCCGTATAGGTTTTTCCTGTTCCCGCAGGTCCGATCGCAAACACGATGTCATTTTTATCCGCCTCCTGTACCATCCTTTTCTGGTTGGCCGTGCGGGCGCGTACCGATTTCCCGTTTGGCCCGAACACCAGCACCTCGTGGGGGCTCTTTTCGATAAAATTGTCCACTGCTTCCGCATCGTCGCCGCCAAGGATCTGTTCGAAATAATTTTCGCTCATGTGCCCGTTGCGCTGCAGGTACTGCACGATTAGCCCGATCTTTTCTTTTGCCGAATCGATTTGCTCGGGGGCGCCGCTCAGCTTAAGCTGTGTGCCACGGGATAGTATTTTAAGGAGGGGAAATTTCTTTTTAAGGATATCAAGCTTGCCATTGTTTACGCCGAAGAATTCAATCGGGTTAACGGTTTCCAGGTTGATAATTGTTTCAGTCAAATTGTAAAGGTTTAATGCGAAATGAAATTACGAAACGTTCAGTTAAAAAATTTTAATAAATAGCCTGGGGATTGAATTTTTTTGCGCGATAAGCTCCCGCCCGGGAATTATGCGCTATAAAAACGACAGATCAAATGCAAAGTGCATTGTTGTTGATTATCTTTGATCGCATAACAATAATTCTATGTTAAAGATCGGCGTATTCGGAGTAGGGCACCTGGGCAAGTTTCACCTGGCGAACTGGCAGCAGATCGAAGGAGTGGAGCTGGTAGGGTTTTACGACCCCGGCGATGTTATGGCGCAGGAGGTAAGTGAAAAATTTCAACTGGCGCGTTTTCTCGATGCCGAGCGATTAATAGAGGCCGTTGACGCTGTAGATATTGTGGCGCCTACTAATTTTCATTTTGATTTGTGCAAGCTGGCCATACGCAGGGGCCGGCACGTGTTTGTTGAAAAGCCGCTGGCTAATACGATGGAGGAAGCGCGGGAGCTTCTTAAGCTGACAAGGGAATCCAATATTAAAGTGCAGGTGGGCCATGTAGAACGATTTAACCCTGCATTCCTGGCCATAGAAAATCTCCGCCTGAATCCCATGTTCATCGAGGTGCACAGGCTCGCACAGTTTAATCCCCGGGGTACCGAGGTAAGCGTGATCCTCGATCTGATGATTCACGACATCGACATCATCCTCAGCCTGGTAAAAAGCGAAGTGAAATCGATCGCCGCCAACGGCGTAAAAGTGATGACGGAAACGCCTGACATCGCCAACGTGCGTATAGAATTCAATAATGGCTGCGTGGCCAATCTTACTTCCAGCAGAATATCGATGAAGAAGATGCGTAAAATGCGCATTTTTCAGAAAGATGCGTATATAGGAGTTGATTTTCTGGAAAAGAAAACGGAGATTATCCGCCTCAAAACACAGGACGATCTCGACGCCTTTACGTTCGACCTGGAAACGCCCTCCGGCGAAACAAAAACCATCGCCGTGAGTACGCCGGCGGTGCGGGATGTGAACGCGATCCGGCATGAACTCGAAAAGTTCCGCGATTCGATCCTGAATAATACGCCCACTCCTGTTAATGAGCTCGATGGCTTCCGTGCGATGGAAGTGGCCCACCAGATACTGCAAAAAATCAAAACCAGCAACAGCAGTGCTTTCAGGCAATAAAAAGGTTATTATACAACCCTGGCAACGCATCATCAAGCGGCTCACCGATATGCTGTTGTCTTTTTCCGGAATAATTATTCTGAGCCCCCTGATACTTTATGTGGCGGTCCGGGTGTTATTCTCTTCCCGGGGAGGCATTATTTATTCCCAGGAGAGAATAGGTTACAAAGGAAAAACGTTCAGGATAAAAAAATTCAGGTCGATGTATGAAAATGCCGAGCTCAGCGGGCCACAGTTATCACAGCTCAATGATCCGCGCATAACGCCCTGGGGCCGGACCATGAGGCGATGGAAACTGGACGAATTGCCGCAACTGTGGAATGTGCTGGTGGGAGAAATGAGCATGGTAGGGCCAAGACCGGAACGAGCCTATTATATCGGGCTGATGGAGCAGGCAACGCATTCTTATGCGCCCCTGCTCGAACTGCGCCCCGGCCTCACCTCGCTCGGAATGATACGATATGGATATGCGGGGAGCGTTGAGGAAATGATCAAACGGATGCGGTTCGACCTGCTGTACCTCGAGAATTATTCCCTGAAAATGGATTGGAAAATAATGTTCAGTACATTAAGGATCATTTTCGCCGCGAAAGAACGCTAAATATGATATTGCATCACGCAGAGGCGCAAAGAAAAAATCAGGAGGTCCGCAAAGAAATGTCTGCCTGCATTTCTTTACGGGGCTTTGCGCTTTTGCGCGAAATATTTTTGTTCCCCGTTTTAATGATTGTTGTTAACAGTGCCTTTGCGCAGAGAAACGTTTTGCCTGAAATCCATTATTCAATTACTGCGATACTGAATGATAAAGACCACTCTGTTGATGGAATGCTGAAATTAAATTATACCAATCCTTCTTCGGATACCTTAACCTGTATTTGGTTCCAGCTTTGGCCCAATGCTTTTAAAAATGACAGGACAGCCTATAGCGAAGCGATGCTGGATTCGGGAAGAAATGATTTTTATTTTTCAGACCGAACACAAAAGGGGTATATCAACCGCCTGGTATTTAAACTCGAAAATGAAATTTTACAGCAGGAAGATCATCCCCGGTATATCGATATTGTAAAAGTGAATCTGCCCCGGCCTTTATTGCCGGGAAGATCCATTGAAATATCCACGCCTTTTCATGTGCAGTTGCCCTATAATTTTTCAGGGTTCGGGCATATCGGACACTCGTACGAGTTACGGAACTGGTATCCTGCCATCGCTTTCATCGATAAAAATGGCTGGCAGCCGAAACCATTTACAGGGCAGCCTTCGATGACCTTTGCTGATTATGATGTAAAGATCACTCTCCCTTTACAATATGCCGTTATAACAAATGGTACACTATCCGACTCCACGGCGATGGATACGTTAAAAACACTGACTTTTCATGGAGCCGGGCTGAATGATTTTTTCCTGTCGGCGCAGAAGAATGCCGTGAAAAAGCCAATGGAGAGCGGTGCGTTCAATAAAGAAATCGATACCCTCTCGAAAAAAATATTTTCTAAGAAGATCCTTCCCGCGATCGGCTATAACGTGTACGACGGGCTCCAGATCGGGATCGCGGCGCATAATCCCACGGCGGATAAATTTAACTGGTATGCCGTGCCCCTGTTCGCTACTTCCGGTAAAACAATTACCGGTTATGCCGGCATTGCCTATGAAATTGCCGCAGGCAATCGGTTTGAAAAAATTAAATTCGGGCTGGATGCGGCAAGGTTTTCCGATTTAAAAGGAGTTGACAGCAGCAACAGAAAAATAACAGGTGTTTTTTATAAAATGACCCCTTATGTCCGCGTTTATTTTCCCAATGCCAACAGGCATAACACCGACTGGCTCGAATTCAAAACATATATCATCGGCGAACGTGGTTTCGACTATGTAAAATATTCGGTTGATTCTTTTTATTATCCCGTTAAAGGCAGTGTTGATACGAGGTATTTGAATCAATTGACCTTTAGGCATACTTCCTCGAGATCTTTGTATCCTTATAATGCGCAATTGCAGATACAGCAGGCCAAATCGTTTTACCGCATCAATGCAGAGACGAATTATTTCTTTAACTATCCAAAGGGCGGAGGCTTGCAGGCAAGAATATTTGCCGCTAAATTCGGATATATCGGAAATGGAAATGAATCAGCAACCTATCGCTATCAGCCTAAGTTAACAGCAGTAAGAGGAGATGAAGATTACACCTACAGCAATGCGTTTATCGGGAGAAATGAATTCAGCGGGTTTTCTTCGCAGCAGATGATGATGCGTGATGGCGGATTAAAGATCCGTACCGATATGTTCCAGGATCTGCAGGGCCGCTCCGACAACTGGGTCGCGTCGATGAATATTAACACCACGCTGCCGGCCAGCATATTTCCCAGGGGATTTCCGTTGAAATTGTTTCTGGATGCCGGTACCTATGCGGGCGCCTGGAAAAAAAATACTTCATTGCCCCGGTTTCTTTTCGTGTCGGGCCTGCAGTTGAGCCTGTTTAAAAATGCCGTCAATATCTATGTACCATTGTTTTATAGCAGGGAATTCAGGGACAACCTCAAAACGGTGCCGGAAGAGAATTCTTTCTTCAAAAAAATATCATTCAGTTTCGATTTCAGCAGGGCTGTCGAAAAATTTGTGCATAAGTCATGAACAGCAGCCTGCGATACCTGGAGCGAAAAGAGATCGATATTGAAAAATGGGACTGGTGTATTCAGCAGGCCCCGAATGGGTTGATCTATGCCCGGTCATTCTTTTTGGATGAAATGAGTGAGCACTGGAGCGCAATTGTTATGGACGACTACCAGGCAGTGATGCCTGTGGTGTGGAAGAAGAAATTCGGAATAAAATATATTCCCGACACCGCTTTTATTCAGCGGCTCGGAATATACTCCACTACGGTTGCTGATGCGGCTGCCTTTATTGATGAACTGATAACCCGTTTCGCTTACATTGATGCATGCTTTGAAACCGATGTGCATATCCCTTTTGCCGCAGTGAATTACAGATCGAATTACGTGCTCGATCTGAACAGGAGTTATGAGCAAATCAGGCCTGAATATACGCCCGAATGTTTGCGCAATATTGCCAAGGCCGAAAACAGAGGTTGTTGTTTTACACATGATATTCCGGTCAATACTATTGCCCATCTATATGAAGATGTTTACGGAAATGCCGGGGGTGAGAACAGAATAAAGATGGCCAGGCGATTGACACGCGTTGCAGATCATGCATTGGCGCGCAATATGCTTTCGCCCTGTGCTGTCAGAGATAGGGATACCGGGGAACTGCTTTTTGCAGCACTTGTTTTTAAAGATGAAAAGCGTCTGTATTATCTGATGGGTGCTCCCTCGGTGGAAGGAAGAAGAAGGCGGGCCACTTATTATTTTATAGATCAACTGGTCAGAGAATTTGCCGGCAGGCCACTGATCTTCGATTTTGAAGGTTCGGATATCAGTGGCGTAGCAGCTTTTTACCGGAGATTCTCGCCTTCTGTTGAAAAATATGTCCATATAAAAAGCAACCGGCTCCCCTGGCCTGTCCGGTTATTTAAGGGCTGAGCGTTTTCCTTTCAAAATTAATTCGGCTATAGCAATGTCGCCGGGATGGGTGATCTTGATATTTGTCGCTTCTCCTTCTATAAGGGTTATCCTGTAGCCGGCATTTTCAAATACAGCGGCATCATCCGTAAAGTCGTTATCGGGCGTTGAAGCATACGCGTCTTTCAGTTGTTTTGCTTTGAATGTCTGAGGTGTCTGCACTAGCCTGAACAGGTTCCGGTCCATCGGTTTACTGCCCTCTCCAGTAATGATCCGGATGCTGTCGGTGAGCGACACCGCAGGAATAGCGCTCCCGGTCCTGATTGCCTGCTCCACACAACGTCGGATCAATTCCCCGGATACGGTACATCTCGCGGCATCATGTACCATCACAATGCTGTCGTCCGGAACCCGGGCAAGACCCTGTCTTACCGAACCCGACCTTGTGGCAGCGCCTGTAACCACGATCGTATTCGCAGAATACCCGGCCTTATCGATCATTTGCTGCGCCTGTTCACGGTATGAAGGATGTACGACCAGCACAATGGTAATGTCCGGGTAAGCAGCTGCAAATGCGTTTACCGAATGGATCAACACCGGTGTGCCGAGGAGTTCAATGAACTGTTTGGGTAGTCCTGCCCCCATCCGCGATCCCGAACCGGCAGCCACTATGACGGCAAACTTTTTCATAGCCCCATCTCCCTTTCCATTTCCTCCATTTGAACAATATCCATTGCTTCGCTTACGGTCGGCGTAAAGTTCAACTGGTCAAGCAGGTCTTCGTCTGCAAAGAAGTTTTTCACCTGGGATTGTAAATTGCATACCACAAACGAGGCCTGCTGCTCGTAGAATGCAAATTGGAGCTTAAGCAGCTCTGCCGCAGCAGCGTAATCAACGGAACGGGTGTCTTTCAGGTCGATTACTACATTTTTAACGTTTTGCGTAAGCAACTCCATTAAATTCTTATCCATCTGTTCTGTCATATTTGCAGCAAGATCAGGCTCAAGAATCGTAATGACATGTAATTTTTCCTTGGTATCAATTTTGACCTTCATGTCTACTTGATATTGTTAGCAGTGGTTAATACTCAGCACAATAGAAGTCAAAAATATTTGTTATTATTGTATCA
>JBGAJL010000182.1:0-4807 GCA_044224935.1 Flavitalea sp. | reverse complement strand
GGCAACAGCCGCTCGCAATTAATCGAGCGCGGCAGTAATAAAATTATTCTCGATGCATATAATGCCAACCCCTCGAGCATGCGGGCAGCGATAGAAAACTTTGTAAAGATCCCTGCGCGAAACAAGGTACTCATGCTGGGAGCTATGGCGGAACTGGGCGATGAAAGTCTTCAGGAACATGAAGACATTATCGATCTCATCAGGCAGCACAACTGGACGGATGTCATCCTTGTAGGCGGTGATTTTCTGAAAGCACACGCACCTTACAAAACTTTCACGCATGTTTCCGATGCTGCGGAATGGCTCCGGACGCATGCGTTTGAGGACACTTATTTTTTAGTAAAAGGCTCGCGCAGCACACAGATGGAGAAAGTGCTGGGCTAAGTAATAAGATTAATTGCCGAAAGAACTGCATTACATACGCAAGAATAAAGATCATTATTCAAATACGGCATATCTTCTACTTATCCGGCAATAACATTTCAATCATTGCCGATAATGTTTCTTCTTCAGGTCTCCCGCCACTCATAGCGCCTTTTATCTGAAAACGTGTATTGCCATTCTTATCTATTATAAATTTAGCAGGAAGGCTGCCAACATTAAACTTAGCGGCAACTGATTCCGAACGTTCCTTTTTTTCATTATCATCATACAATACCGTAAAGGGATAGTTGTTTTGCTGAATTAATTGTTTGACAAGCGATTTATAATCCGGGTTGCTTTCCCAGGTGTTTATAAACAAGAAGACGACATCCTTATTATCCTTGTAGCGATCGGTCAGGCGTTTCATGGCGGGGAAGGATTTTACACATGGCACGCACCAGGTTGCCCAGAAATCGATCACCACGATCTTTCCCCGGTAATCGGATAATTTCAGCAGCCGACCGTCCATATCCATCAGCGAAAAAGAAGGTGCTTTCTCACTGATTATTTCTTTAGCCAACTGTTGCCGGAGAAACGTCTGCCGATCCGCACTGAGCGCCGTCTCGTACTCCGAAAATTCCGAATGGGGATGTGTGGCCAGATATAGCGGCCTAATTAACTCCGTCGCCTCTTTTGAATTTGTATTGTGGATGAGAAAGTTGTTCAGCAGGGAAAAAGCTTCCTGCTTTTCCCCTTTACTATCTAATGCCCGGGCCATTGTTACAGTAAGGCTTTCAGCATTCATACCACTGAACCTGTCATCTTTCAGCAAGGGCCGCAGCAAAGCGATGACACTATCAGGAGCGCGCTTTTGCAATAGCAGCTTTGCGTAAGCAGCAACGATATTGCCGTATAACAAAGCGCCGAAACTGCTTTGGGATTTCATATTCGTTGAGCTCCGCGCCATATTGCTCAGCATTAATGCCTCCGTCAGATAAGATTCGGCCCTGTGAATACTGTCTTTACCTAAAAAATCTTCGCCTGCATTGTAAAGAGCCACGGTTCTCATACTCGTGTCGCTGAGCAATTTCAGGTAGGCATCTACTTTTGAAGGATTATTTTTCTTCGAATATTCCTGGACAAAATCCAGTAACGCAAAATTATATTTCCCCTGTTGCTGTGCACTGAAATTCGATGGCGGAAATTTCTTTATCCATTTGTTATATGCCGCTTCCCTGCCGGCAAGATCAGGGGAGTTACCGCGCCGCGAATATCTCTGCATACGCGATATCTCTTGCCGTGAGACCGAGCGGGTATTTCTCTACTATCTTTTTCTCGTAGCTGAGCAGCAATGGCACTATCATCTGTTACAGCATATATTTTCATGGCAAGTTTATTGTGATCTTCCTCACTGTTTCGACTGCTTAAAACAGCGGCTTCCCCAAGCAATTTTTCCCTGGCAGCCGTGGAATTCTCTTTTGAGTAATCCATTCAGGTAATTCATCAGGCTGTCTTTCGTTACCGCCTTATTCAAAGAAACGGGCACATTCATCAGGCTGTCGAGGCATTTCTCCAATTCTTCACTTCCATTGGTACGCAAAATGATTTTCTCTTCGGGGCTCACCAACAATTTGGTAGGGAAAGAAGAAACGCCAAATTGCTTTACCAGATTATTCTGTTCAGTATTAAGGAGATTTATCCAGGCTAAATCATCTTCCTTTACCGCCTTTCTCCAGGCAGCCTGCTGCGCTTCGTTGGTCCCGCTTTCGTAAGCAATGCCAACTATTTCAAATCCCCTGGAATGATATTGCCGATATAATTCTTTTAATTTAACATGGCTTTGCCTGCATGGCACACACCAGCTACCCCAAAAGTCTACGAGATAATATCTTCCCTTCAAATCCGTTGACCTGAAACTATTTCCATTGATATCCGTTCCTGAAAATTCCACTACTTTCCTGCCGGCATCCGTGTTGGAAGCCGCTGTTAATTTGTTGAATAATGACGTCCACAGAAAAGATTTCCGGTAAGGGCGCGCTATCGATTGCAGCCTGTTAAATGCATCTTTTGTATTCAGCGACTGATAATACGTGTCGAAAACCATCAATGCCGCAAAACTATTCTTATGCTGATTAACAAACGAGAGCCTGGCATTGTATAATTTCCGCCGGATAGCTGCCAGCCCTCCTTCTATTTCTTTTTTCCTTTCATCAGAAACAGTAGCCGCACGCTCTTTGATTTTCTGCCAACTCTGATCATTGAATTGCCGCTCCTGCTTTGCTATTTTTTCAAACAATTTAATTTCCCCATCCCTGCTTTGCACGGTAATATGCAGCTGGTTTTTGAAATCAGCCATCACATTTACCTCTTTACCAGCGCCCAGCAACACCGCCGGCATTGGCTGCGGCATAAAGCCCCCACCGGCCATCAATACACTGAATGGCGATTGAATCATTATCTCCGCTTTGTTATATCCATTTACCGGAACAGCAAACCGGTACCATCCTTTTCTCACCTGTCTCCCTTTCACAAATCTTGTCGCCCCGCTATCCTGGTATATCAACTGAACAGGAAAGTCGGTGGTATCGATACTCCTTACATTGAGTAGACAGGTATCGCTCAGTTGGCAGCCGTTTCCAAAAGCATTTATATACGCTGTGAGCAACCAGAGAAGAAGTATCCTTTTAAGATATTTCATGAATTATTATTTACGGATTATTCTGCATCCCGGGGTTATAGTTTAAGATCATGGGTGGTATTCTCAATTCCAGCCGGTTAGCACCGAGCGTATAATTCTGCCCGTCAACTGTACGGGTGCCAACCACGTTGTTATACTTGGGATCATCAAATAATCTGCGCATGTCGAACCAGCGTCTGCCAGTTGCAGCAAATTCCCGCAGGCGTTCGTTCAGGATCAATTGCACTAATTCGTCCTGGCCTGCATAGACAACTGCCGCCGATCCGGCCGGCATCCTGTTTTCCCTAAGCATGACCAGATCGGCTTCCGCATCATCCAGCTGATTGGCGCGGGCTTCGCATTCCGCCTTCATCAGGTAAAGATTAGATAATGTAGGTCCCATATTTACGGTCAACGGACCTGCGCGCTGGTAGCCCGGCAATATAAGTGATGAAGATAACAGCCCTTTATTGCTGTAGATATTTTTCCGGAGATCATCATCCCCGAACAATGCCCATACTTCCGGAGTTAATACAGTAAGGCTGCTGAAAGCGCTTGAAACAGCAGTAGTTGTCTGTTTTACCCATATCGATTCATAGCTGTCAAAAGGATTAGGATGATTAAATAAACCGAGATTAGGAAGGAAGCTAAAAAACCAGTCGTTTATTTTGATATTGTAATCATAGAGTGAAATGGGGATGTTGCTTTTATCAACCAGCGCGAATGCCTGTTTGAGCGCCATCAGCGCCTCATCATATTTCTTCATATTGAAATAAACCTCGCCCAGTATGCTGTAAGCGGCAAGTCGCGAAATACGATTGCGATTGATCGTTACATCACTTAATCCGGGTAAAGCTTCATTAATTTCACCAATAATGAAATCATACGTTTCCTGTACAGATGCACGCTTAAAATTATTCTGGCTGGTAGAAGCGATCGTAACGATGGGAATGCCAGGATCTGTTGCCGCTGTCGCCGCATTATAGGGTTTTGAAAAAAGCTGCGCCGACAGAAAATGCATGTATGCCCGGGCCACTTTTGCTTCGCCCCACACCTGCTTTTTCTGCTCTTCGGTAGCGTCGGTAACATTCATTACACCATTTACAATCAGGTTGTACACATAATTCTGGATATACATCGCGTTCCATTCCGACGAATTATCGTCCGGTAGATAAACGTCGTCTGCCCATTTATACAGGTTCTGCTCAATCTGCGAATAGTTCTGAAAAGTAGCAGGATTAGCCTCGATATCGTCCGACATATAGAAAGGGGCTTCCACATCGCCCAATAAGCTAAAACTGTAGCTCAGGTTTCCCGAAGCGGCATCAGAGGTACCGGTAATTTTCAGATTTTGTAACCCTCCCAGCAGTGAATTGTTCAGCAAACCATTGAACTGTTCAAAACCCGTAGGAATCGTTTTCCCTTTCGGTTCCACATCCAGGAACTTTTTACAGCCTGTGGAAAACGCAAGCAGCGCTATATAGAAAATAATTTTTTTCATATTAAAATAATGAAAGTTTTAGAAATCAATATTCACTCCCAACGTGTAGAATGGAGGCATTTTAGCAATACGCGTTCCTGTTGAAAGATTATAATATTCCGGAGCGATGTGTTGCTTATTCTTTGTCCACACCATTATATTGTTAACCTGCGCATATACCTTAAACGAACTGATCGTATTTTGCAATGCATTGCCCACTGGTATGCTGTAAGCAAGACTGATATCGCGCAATTTTATATAGGAAGCGCTTACTATATTAATATCCC
>JBGAJL010000046.1:0-31753 GCA_044224935.1 Flavitalea sp. | reverse complement strand
TAGGAGGTAGTACAAGCCCTTTAAACAGTATTAATCCGGAAGATATAGAAAGCATTGAGGTCTTGAAAGATGCAGATGCAACTGCTATTTATGGTTCAAGAGCAGCCAACGGAGTTATATTAATTACCACAAAAAAAGGTAAGAATGGAAAAACAAAAGTTGATTTAAACTTAAATACAGGCATTTCCCGGCTTGCAGACTTTCCTAAATTATTAAACCTTAGTGAATATCTTGAATTAAGAAGAGAAGGTTTTAAAAATGACGCGCTGATTCCAACAGTTTCCAATGCGCCGGATTTATTGGTTTGGGATACAACTAAATCAACTAACTGGCCAAGATATATGTTAGGAGGAACTGCATTAAGTACAAGTGCCCAGATGTCAATATCCGGTGGTAACAAATACACAAATTTTCTGTTAAGTGGAAATTTCAGATCAGAAGGTACCATATTGCCTGGGTCTGAAAAATACCAGCGTAACGGAATGCATTTGACACTTCATCACTCTTCAATAAATAAAAAATTTGCTTTAGATTTTAGTTCAAGCTATACTGTGGACAACAACAGGTCACTTTCTTCAAGCATTTTTACCACATTAACGCTTCCTCCAAATGCTCCTATTTATGATAATAGCGGAAACTATAATTGGGTAGGTATAAGCACCAACCCTGCCGCAATACTACTGGATAAATCTAAAAGTGTCACAGATAATATATTGGGCAATTTAACTCTGCAGTATGAAATTTTACCAAACCTGAGAATTAAAACAAATTTTGGTTATACAAAGATTGAACTGGATCAGGTAATGACTTATCCTAAAATATCACTTAATCCTAATTATGGTTCGTCAAGTTATGCGTACTATGGTGATAATAAGAATTCAACTTATATAGCTGAACCACAATTAGAATATGAAAAGAAAATAAATGGATCAGACATTAAACTTTTGGTTGGAACGTCCTACCAGTATAGTATCCAAGAAGGGAGTTTTATTTCAGGATACGATTATAGTAATGATGATTTGTTGGAATTTGCAGGAGCAGCAAGCACTATAACAGCGACTAATCTTTACACAGAATATAAATATGCATCAATCTTTGGACGTTTTCAATACAATTACAAAGAAAAATACCTCGTCAATTTAAGTATGCGTAGAGATGGTTCTTCAAGGTTCGGGCCAGGGAAACAGTATGGCAATTTTGGAGCAGTGGGTGTCGCATGGATATTTAGCAAGGAATCCTTTTTATCAAAGTCAAAACTACTTAGTTATGGTAAGATACGATCTAGTTATGGTGTGACTGGTAATGATCTTATTGACAATTACCAATACCTTTCTACTTATGGGATTACAGGTACTAACTATCAAGATATAGTTACTTTAGCGCCTTTTCGAATAGCCAACGCTAATTTCGGATGGGAAAATAATAAAAAATTTGAAACGGCATTAGAAATTGGATTATTAAAAGATAGAATTTTATTTACCGCTGCGTGGTATTTGAATAGAAGTGGAAATCAACTTATAGATTATCCCTTGCCTTATACGAGTGGCCCTTTTGGACACTACCAGGCTAACTTACCGGCATTGATAGAAAATTATGGATGGGAATTTGAAACAAATGTTTTTGCGATAAGAACAAAAAACGTCTCATGGTCAATATCAGGAAACATTTCACTACCTAAAAATAAATTACTAAAATACCCGGGGCTAGCAGCCTCCAGTTTTGCCAATTCGTATGTGATAGGAGAAGATATTAACATTAAAAAGGCACTCCATTTTACAGGAGTGAATTCTCAGACAGGATTACCGGAATATGAAGATGTAAATCATGATGGATCTATAACTACTCCCGAAGATTATGTAATAGTGGGAAAAACTTCTCCATTTTTTTACGGAGGTTTTGGAAGTAATTTAAACTATAAACAATTTGAACTAAATATTTTTTTCCAGTTTTCTAAACAATATGTTCAAGGATTGGCGACAATACCCGGATTACTCCAAAACAATTTTGATGTTGCCTTGGCCCGATGGCAAAAGCCTGGCGACAAAACTAACATTTCCAGAGCTACTGTAAATCCCTCAGATGAATATTTCAATTTACCACAATCTGATGCCGCTTTTTATAACGGCTCTTATGGCAGACTCAAGAATTTAGCTGTGTCATATAATTTGCCTGCAAAATTAGCTAAACATTTAAGGATTAATAATTGCAAATTTTATGCAGAGGCTCAAAATTTAATAACGTGGCGAAAGGACACTAATTTATATGATCCTGAATCTGGAACATTAGGAATTCCGCCAATGAAATCAATTGTTGGTGGTATTAAAATAACTTTTTAATTTTTTAAGATGAATAATTATATAAAAAGACAAATGCTATTTTTGCTCTTAGCTTTAACGTTTTTTTCGTGCAAAAAAATAATAGAAGTAGCGCCTCCAAAAACCCAATTAACCCCAGATAAGGCTTTTTCAAATGACCAGTCTGCTGTGGCAGTTATTTCAAATATTTATGCCCAATTCAATTCCGCGATTGATGGTAATTTAACTCTGCCCATAGGAACATATTGTGATGATTTATCAACAACCAGTTCAAACGTTCAGGATATTGAATACTATAGTGGGTTTATATCAGTCACCAATCCAGTTAATTTAAATATATGGCAGTCTTTATATTCTGTTATATACCAAAGTAATGCCGTAATTGAGAATATTAGTAGTGCGGCCAATGTTACGATTCCAACAAGGCAACAATTAAATGGAGAGGCTCTTTTTCTTAGATCCCTTGCTTACTTTTATTTGATTAATATTTATGGAGACGTGCCACTTGTGCTTACAACTCAAGTCAAAGTAACCTCCGTTGCGCCACGAGATTCGATAACACATATATATTCTCAAATAATCTCTGATTTAATTCAGGCAAAATTAATTTTATCAGAATCGTATCCGAGCGCCGGTAAGGTTCGTGCTAATAAGTGGGCAGCATCAGCTTTATTGGCAAGAGTATACCTATATAGGGGAAATTGGCAGATGGCTAAAGAGGAATCAAGTGCTATTATCAATTCTGGAAATTATAGTTTATTAGGTAATAAATCAGAAGTTTTTCTAAAAAATAGTAATGAATCAATTCTTCAATTCTGGACTCAGCAAGGTTTTACGACTGAAGGTACTTTACTTATACCAATTCCTGGTTCTGTAGCAACTTACCCTGTAACTCAAAATCTATTAAATGCTTTTGAAGACGGTGACAACCGCAGAAAATATTGGATTGATTCAATCATTGAGGGGGCAGAAGTTTTTTATTATCCTTTCAAATATAAAAACAGAAGTATTGTAACAGGCAACAATGAAGAATACTTATCTATATTGAGATTAAGTGAGCAGTATTTAATTCGAGCCGAGGCTTTTGCTGAACAAGATGATATAAGCGAAGCACAGTCAGATCTAAATGTTATCCGTAACAGTGCAGGATTAGAGAATACATCTGCTGAGGATAAAGCCGCACTTTTACTAGCAATTGAGCGGGAGCGGCGAGTTGAGTTATTTTGCGAATGGGGGCATCGCTTTTTTGATCTTAAAAGAAATGGCCACTTGAATCAAGTGATGGCTTCATTAAAATCTTCATGGAGAGATGCTTCGGCTGACTTGCCTATTCCTCAATATGAAAGATTGAATAATCCAAATCTCATCCAAAATCTAGGCTATTGATTAGCTAATTTTTAAAAGCATTAAATATTTCAACATGAGAAAAAATTATCTTATGGTGCTTTTATGCTTTATAGTTAATATAATTCAGGGTCAATCTTTGAAACAATTAAATATCGGAGATACACTGCCTTTCATAAATGTTAGCTATTTGAATAGAGGTAATTTAGAAATCCGCCCATTAACTAATTTTTATAAAAATAATTTTCTTATAATTGATTTTTGGGCGAATTGGTGCGGAGCCTGCATCAGAGGAATGAGGGCTGCAGATTCTGTTTCAGAGAAATTCAATGGTGCGGTAAAAATTCTTCCGGTAACATATCAGGACAAAGAAACGATACAAAATTTTGTTCAAAAAAATGAAATCCTTAATAAATTACACCTGAATTATATAGTAAGTGATTCAGTTTTAATGGGTGGGTATTTTAAATTTGTAGAACTCCCGCATGAAGTATGGATTGATACAAATGGAGTTGTAAAGGCAATCACTTATTCTGATGAAATTTCAACTGAAAGCGTGAAGAAATTTATAAGTAACGAGCCATTATTATTACCTGAAAAAAAGGATGTTTTATCATATGATTATTCTAAACCTTTGCCCGTCGAAAATGATTCTTTCTTGTATAGGTCCATATTGACTCATTTCAAAAGGGGGTTTCCTAATTCAATTGGTACTATGACTGCTGCATATTTAAAGGGAAGAAAGGTAAATAAATTTACAGCTATCAATAAAGATATTTTAAGTATGTTTTATGGTGCATATTCCGAAGGACCTAATCTGTTTATGAATAGAATTGAATTTCATATAAATGATACATTAGCTTTAAGCCCCTTTTTAAGATATGCCAATCCTGACAGAAAAATAATTGAACAAAATTCATTTTGTTATGAATTAGTTATGCCTGAAAAAATTTCAAAGCCACTTTTTTATACTTATCTACTTGAAGACTTGAACAGGCTGTTCCCANNATTGTTACCAATAAAAATAAAGCGCTAAATCCGTCCACGAAAGGAATGCCTTCAAAGATGATCTGGGAAAAAGGATTTTTGAAAGATCTCAATAATCAAACTATGGATGTATTGGTCTCTTATTTAAATTGGGAAATGGACTCAATTCCTGTAATTGATGAAAGTAAATTTAAAGGCTCTTTTGATTTAGAGCTATACGCGGCTCCCAATAGTCATCATGGTAGCTATCTTGATACGGAAAAAATTAGAAAATGTTTAAATAAATATGGCTTTGATCTTCAAAAGGCTTTTCGTATGGTAAATGTGCTCGTTATAAAAGAGAAATATAATATAAAAAGAAGCCTGCCTAATAAATAAGCAGGCTCTCAATACTGCTGAGGAACTTTTTTAACATAATTCGATGTAGGGTTCCCATCTGCATCGTAGGGCCATTGCACAGTTTACAGTGTTACTCCGGACAACCAAAGGCTGATTGCGCGCCAGCTGCAGTACCAGTATAGGTAACAATTGACGCCCGAGGATTATGCGGAAATGAAATCAGATTTAACAGCGAGTATCGAAAAGCAAAGAGTTAAGCTGGAAGCTCTTTCCAGCGATATGCCTGATTTTAGCAGCACCCTGGCTGTAGGAATTTCGAACCTTTTAGAGCTGGAATGCGCTTATCATCAAGGTACTTGTGAAGAGAAGAGGCTGATAGTTGGTTCGATATACCCCGAAAAATTGACGATTTCGGAAAATCAATGTCGAACCACCCGGCTCAATGAGGGGGTTCGCCTGATATACAGTCTGGGCGCGGGTTTCAGGGAATCGCAAAAACAAAAAAAGGAGGAAAAATCCTCCTTTTACAGTTGGGTTACCCGACCTGGATTCGAACCAAGACAAGCAGAACCAGAATCTGCGGTACTACCGTTATACTATCGGGCAATCTTTGAGCGCGCAATATACAAACTTTTCCGTTTTCCCACCCCAAAACCTCACCCGTTTGACGCTTGTATGACATGGCTATTAAAACCGCATGGCCTTTAAAATAACCCATTCACACCTGCGGGTTGCTTAACTTATAAAACGGCTTGATGCGGAAATTGACATACCGGCCCTTGGAGCCGGCCCTTTCCAACCCGCGCCATTCCCTCAGGGGTACATTCTCATATTCATAATCGACATCGTTGCCGGTAAAACGGACGTGAAGCACCTTGTTCTCCCTGTCATAAGCCGCCGCAGCAATAGAGGATGAAGTAAAATGCCGAAGAATCTCCATTCCACATTAAAATCAAATCACGAACCAAAACTTTCAAATATCTTTAGCTGTATATGAAACTTGTGATCACTGATGGCGGCACGCTCAACGCAGGCGACCTCGACTGGAAGCCCCTGACAGCATTCGGCGAACTGGTATATTATGACACCACTCCCAAAGAACTGGTGGCCGAACGATGCGCTGATGCCGATATCATCATCTCCAACAAAACGATTGTTTCAAAAGAAACGATCAATACGGCAAAGCATTTAAAGCTGATAGCAGTTACCGCAACAGGGTTTAATAATATCGACATCGCCGCCGCTAAAGCGGCCGGGGTAAAGGTTTGCAATGTACCGGAATACGGCACTTATTCCGTTGCACAACATACCATGGCCCTGCTGCTCGAGCTGACCAATCATGTTGGCCTCAACAGCGCAAGCACCCGCAATGATGGATGGACAAAGGAAAATATCTGGAGCTATACCCGCAAACCTATTGTGGAACTGAAGGATAAAACCCTGGGAATAGTAGGAATGGGGCGAATTGGAAAACAGGTAGCGGTTATGGCAGAAGCCTTCGGCATGAAGATTATTTTTAATAACCGTTCCACCATAGACTATCCCGGCGCACAGCAGGTTTCAATGGAACAGCTTTTTACCGAAAGCGATGTAGTATCCCTTCATTGCCCGTTAACCAATGAAAATAAGGGCTTTGTCAATAAAAAATGCCTTTCTTCCATGAAGCGTTCGGCTGTTTTGATCAATACCTCGCGGGGGCAGCTGATCGATGAAGAGGCGCTGTTGGTGGCCCTGGAAAAAGGACTGATCGCCGGCGCGGCTCTGGATGTTTTGTCGGAAGAGCCTCCGCGTGCGAACCATCCGCTGATTAATCATCCAAAATGTATTGTTACGCCCCACAACGCCTGGATAAGTTTTGAGGCCCGGGCCCGGTTGATGAAAGAAACGGAGAAAAATATCGCCGCTTTCCTCGAAAACAGGAAGAGGAATATTATTAATGATTGATTGGCCTGTGGTTTGCAGAGCTAACCTCACCTGTGGCAGGAAACGGACTAATAACCACTTCAACACTCAAATGCAGCATCTCTGTAAACATTTTAAGGACCTCTCTCCCGCGGAGCTGTACGCTGTCATGCGTCTCCGGAATGAGGTATTTGTTGTAGAACAGAACTGCGTCTTCCAGGATGCTGATGGTAAGGATATTTTTTGTCACCACCTGATGTTATATAAGGGGAGCGAACTGGCAGGATATGCGCGATTGCTGCCGCCTGGTCTTTCTTATGAGGAGATGTCGATAGGAAGAGTGGTTACGAGTCATAAATTCCGGAAAAAGGGGCTGGGGAAAATATTGATGCAGCTGGCCATAGAAAATTGCTATCGCCTGTTTGGACGCGATAATATCAGAATTGGCGCCCAGGTGTATGCGGTGCCCTTTTATTCAGCTATGGGTTTTGATGCCACGGGGCCTGTGTATGACGAAGACGGGATTGATCATATTCACATGATGAAGTGGTAAACTTCAGAATTTTACATCAGAATAAACAGTTGTTTTTGATTGGATAATTAAGTGATGGAATTATGGGCGAACGGTAACCGTTCGTCCGGATAAAATCAAATGCACCTGTCCGGAAAGTTCGAGCATTTGCAAGGCTGTTTGTATGTCGGATTTCATAGGAATATTACCGGTAAATTGCCTGTCCGGCCTGGTTTCATAAACAATCTTAATATTGTACCACCGCGACAAAGTTCGCAAGATGTCCTCTATTGAAGCTTTTTTAAAGCTGAATAATCCTTTTGTCCACGATATTTTTTCTTCCGCATCATCCTCTCTGATCACTTGTAAGGCCCGGCCGTTTGTAATCGTTCCTTCATCGCCGGGATTTAATTTTATTATTTTTTTATCGGTTATTATATTCACGTTTCCCTGTAGCAGGGTAACATACTGGTGCGGTTCATCGGCATAGCTCTTTACGTTAAAGGTTGTTCCCAGCACTTCTATCAACGTTTTGCCCGCGATGACGCGGAATGGCAGCGATTTTTCTGCCGCTATTTCAAAATAGGCCTCGCCGCTTAATTCCACCCGCCGCTCGCTTTGGTTATTGAATGAAGTGGGGTACCGCAGTACCGAAGCAGAATTGAGCCATATAATAGTTCCATCCGACAGCTTTACTTTATACAAACCATTTGCGGGTACCGATAGAATATTAAAACTATTGTCAGTATTTCCCGGGTAAACAAGTTCATAGCCTTCCTGTTTTGCCAGTAAGGTGCCGTTGGTATGAATATCCCTTACGCTGTCTCCCAATACGATGCGGTCACCCGATTCTGTGGTGAGGGTGGCTTTAAAACTGCCGGGCAGCACGTTATCCCGGGTTATTGCATTATCGTTCTCTTTCTTTAAACTGTTTGAGCGGCTATGAAAAAAGAGCCAGCCCGCCAGACCGATGACCAGGATCGCCGATGCTGCTACGGTTAATCTTTTGACAATTGCAGGGTTGGAAATATGCGGCTGTTCTTTTTCTGATCCGGTTTTCTTATCAATCTCCGTGAACCATTCCACGGAATCATTGGGATGGTTCTCGTCAGACAGTTTTTCAAATAGCTCCCTATTTTCCGCGCTGGCAGTGATCCATTCGTCCAGTTCTTTTTTTTCCTCCGGCAATAGGCTATTGTTCAGATAGCCTATGATTAACCTGGCGATATGTTTTGCTTCGCGCACTTCGTTGGGGTTCATATCGGCTGCAAGCATGAATTTAAGTTAAGGTAAGGTTGATAAGGCTGTTTGTTAGGAAAAGATTGTTTGCAAAATTCAAGCCGTCATTTCACTGACGTAAATGTAATTAAAATTTACAAAATAAGAGTTTTCAATTACTAAATAACAGTTTTTATAATCTATAAGCACATTAACCGCTAGCTTGAATTTCAATGACAAAAGCGGCTAAAGCGAAGCAACTTATGGCCATCCGCAGCATGTTTGAGCAGGGAAATATCAGACAAATGAAGGATCTGAAGAATCTCTATCCGACTGCGATGGCCGTAGGAGCGAAACGAATTATGACCGCTATATCGTTTGCCTGCTTACCCCGTCGAAATTCAGGGCAAGGGAGATCCTGCTGTTTGCCACATTGGTGGGGGTTGATTCGAGAAAGGTATGGGAGATCATTGCGAATGAAACACCACCGTCAGCTATAATCAAAAAGACGAAGACGCGGAAAAAAAACACGACGGTAGAGAAATCCTGACCGCTTGCACAACAACTCCCGTCCGGCCGCACAACTCTGAAGGCGTTGGATACATGCCCCCACGATATTTATCTTTTCTGCTTCAGGTATTTATTTTATCCGTTTGCCCGGATCGTATCAGCTGTGGGTCCACTCTTTCCCACTTCTACCCCTGCTCTTGCCAGCAGATAAGCTGCCATCATTCCTGCTGGTCCGCCACCAACAATACAGCATTTTGTGTGGAGCGTCTGGTTCATATTGTTAAAGATGATAAAAGAAAGTGTTCCGGGAATGTCTTCAGAAATTTTATTTATTAAATATTGGTTATACACCGTTGCTGCAGGCGCGCCGGTTTCCGGCATTTCCATCGGTTACTGCCCGGGCATCTTATGATCTGCTCGCATATCAGTATGCAATGCTTTATCTTAGCACAGGTTCAACGTATCTTTTATCGCAAAGATCCCGAACCTGAAGAAAAAGCCCTGCAACAATGTTTATCCGGCTTTTAACCCGTTTCAGAACACATTTATAAAATACAATTTAACGAAATGAGAAACCTGCCAAAGTTTTTATTATTTACGGTCATTTTGCTGCAATTGATAATGATCTCCTGCGGATCTTCCAAAACTGACACAGGGAAAACGGGAACAGAAGCAATACCTGTGATTTTTGAGACAGACATGGGCAATGATGTTGACGACGCCATCGCCCTCGATATGCTCTATAAATATCTCGACCAGGGAAAAATAAATCTGCTGGGCATCAGCACGAACAAGGATAATCCATATTCCATTCCCTTCCTGCAGATCATGGATAACTGGTATGGTTATGCGGATATTCCATTGGGCAAAGTGAAGGATGGCGTCAACTCCACCGCCGATGCGAAAGACTATGCCCAGTCTACTTACGACTTTCAGCAGAATGGTGAATATGCGTTCAGGAAATATGCCGGAGACACCTCGAAAGTGATGGAATCCGTGGCGCTTTACAGGAAGCTGCTTGCCGGTCATGGGGGAAATGATATCCGCATCGTTTCCGTTGGATTTTCCACCAACCTCGCGCGGCTGCTGAATTCAGCTCCCGACAGCATTTCCCCGTTGTCAGGAACAGAATTGATAAAGCAGAAAGTGCAGGGATTATACCTGATGGCAGGCAATTTTGACGGCAGCGTCAAAGACGGTGAATACAATATTATCAGGGATAGCCTTGCTGCAAAAGAGGTGTTTGAGAAATGGCCTACGCCGATTGTTACCAGCCCTTTTGAAGTGGGCATTAAAGTGCTTTATCCCGCCACGGGCATTCAGAACGATCTGAACTGGGTTGAAGCGCATCCGCTGAAAGTGGCTTATGAATCTTATTTGCAAATGCCTTACGACAGGCCGAGCTGGGATCCCACCGCCCTGCTTTATGCAGTGGAGGGAAGCGATGGTTATTTCGGTGTAAGCGAGCCCGGCCGCATTACTGTGGTTGAGGCAGGGCACACCCGCTTTACTGCAGATAAAGATGGATCGCGCCGGTATCTTACAATAGACTCTTTGCAGGCAGAAAAGGCAAGGGACCGGATCGTGGAGCTGATTAAAACAAAACCGCTTCATCACCATTAAATTTTTTTCTTCACCCTTTTTTCTTTTTCAGTTGCCTTTAAAATCGGGAACTATTTTTTACAGCTCCATTAAAAAGCATTATGAAAGAGATCAGGGTGGTAAATCTCCTGCTGGCTGTTTGCGCCTGTTATTGTCTGAATGCGCAAACGCCAGGCAATTCGGCTTATCATAGCGCCATTGCCAGCGCCACAATTAAGAAGATAAAAAAGAGCCATTTTGGTCCCAGGCCATTTGACGATGTTTATTCGGCGGCAGTTTGGAATAATTTTCTTCATACGCTCGATCCCGAGAGTTATTTTTTCATACAGGACGATATTAAAAAGCTTTCTGTTTTTAAAAATAAGATTGATGATGAATTGAATAGCGGCAGCGTAGCCTTCTTCGATTCAGCCTATTCAATATATCACCGCCGCCTGGAAGAGGCAAAAGAGCTGAGCGCCAAAATTCTGTCTGCACCTTTCGATCTTGATAAAAAAGAAACGGTGGTAACCTGGAGAAAGAATCTTCCGTTTCCTGCTACTGTCAGGGAGCGCAATGAGATCTGGCAAAAATTATTGAAATACTACACGCTCCGGCACTATATGGAAAAGCGTAAACCCGGAAGTGACCCTGCTAAAACAGATATGGCATTAGAGGCGGATGCCAGGGAGATCGTACGCAAATGGTTTAGCGACTATTTCCGGCAGGCATTGGCGAAAACAGCGAACGATGAAAAGTTTACGCAATACATGTCGGTGGTGGTAGCTGAAATCGATCCGCACACGGCATATGTGGCTCCTGAGGACCGGTCATTCACCGAATCGATTAATGCCCGTTATTATGGCCTTGGCATAGAGCTTGAAAAAAAAGAATCTGATTTTTATGTGAAGAAAGTGGTGCCCGGAGGTTCTGCATACCAGAGCGGGGAAGTAAAGGAAAATGATAATATCATTTCTATCGCAGATAATAAAGGGGAGATGCGGATAGTCAGTGGTATGATGCCTAATGAAGTATCGAACATGATCCGCGGAGACAAAGGCTCTATGGTTAAAATGACGCTGCAGCAGCCAGGCGAAAATGCAAGAACCGTTACCCTGCGAAGAGACGAAGTGGTTGATTTCAACAGCAGGGCAAGAAGCGCCATTATTGAAAAAGACGGCAGGAGATTCGGATATCTTTATCTGCCTTTGTTCTATATGGACCCTTCGGGAAATAATCTGAATGGAGCGGGGAATGATGTGCTTAGAGAAGTGGAGAAACTGAAGCAGGAAGAGGTAGATGGCATTGTAATGGACATTCGCGGCAATGGCGGCGGATCTTTGCAGGAGGCGGTTATAATGGGCGCAGCTTTTGTGCCGCAGGGACTGATGTCTCTTCTTAAAGGAAAAAATGGTCTTGAAATATATAAATCCCCGGACGTAAAGCCCGTTTATGATGGCCCCCTCACCATACTTGTGGATGAAAGCAGCGCCTCTGCCTCTGAAATTTTTGCTGCTGCCATGCAGGACCGTGGTCGCGCGCTAATCGTGGGCACTTCCTCTTCATTTGGTAAGGGCACAGCTCAGAATACCGTGGTGATGGGGAAAGTAGGCGATCCCGGAAAAGGTACGGCCGACACCAGCTACGGCAGTATGCGGCTTACTGTTCAAAAGTTCTATCGTATCACCGGCGCTTCAACACAGTTGCGCGGCGTGAGACCCGACGTTGTGCTGCAGGACAGGATGAGCCTCGAATCGATTATGGAAAGAGATTTTTCATCGGCGCTTCCCTGGGATACGGTGTCTCCTCCCGAAAAGGTGCAGCGCATGCCGTTCAGCTTCAATTATCATACGGTGGTGAATAATGCAAACCGCCGGGTACAGAATAATCCCTCTTTCAAAACGATTGCTGCAAACATGCAATTGCTTGACAAACTTCGTCGTCAGCCGGCTCCTCTGGATCTGAAATCATTCAGCATTGTATACCGGCAGATGAACAATTGTAAAAAAGCTATTGACGATGCAAGAGAATTGAAAAATAGTGACACGCTGAAAATAGAGCCATCGCTATATAAGAATATCAATCCTGCATTGCAGAAAGACGCGCTGACCGAAAAAGCCTCGGGTGACTGGATGAAAAAATTATCAAAAGATTTTTATCTCGCCGAAACGCTTTCTGTCCTGGAAGATATGATTGCCGGCAGATAATAAATTTTTACTAAATCAATCACCCGTTTTTTAAACCTGCTTGCCTAACTTTTAAAATAGATAGAATTATGTTAACGAAATTATTTGCGTTCTTTTTGTGCTTCTCCTGCATTGCGGCCTATTCACAGGATGAAGCGGTGATTACGGCCAAACTCGGCAGCGCACCTAATGATACTACCGCAGTGCTGGTGGAACCCTACAGCGGAGAGAGCTATACCGCGGTCATCAGGGATCATCAATTTAAATTTAACGTACCGCTTCCAAAAGGGGGAAGTGTATATATTTTGTCCATCGGAAGCGTTCCGGATACAACTTTTAATCTCGCGACTATTGTTTACCTGGAAAAGGGACATTTGAATATCAACGGCAACGGCGGGTTCCTTACGGCCACTTATTCGGGAGATGCATGGGCAACTGAATGGCAGGAAATAATGAAAGTGACCGACCCGGCAAAGGAAGACAATAAACAAATTGCCGCTCTCGAAGAGAAATTTGAAAAAGCAGTTAAAGTTGGCGATGAAGACGCCGTCGAAGATTATAAGAAACAACTCGACGGGAAAAAGAACGTGCAAAAAGAAATCTTTAGAAAATGGATCCTGGCTCATCCTAATTCCGGTGTGTGCGGCTACCTGATTACCGTATTTTTTGGCCAGGATCCGCAGCGGGAGGAGCTCTATGCCGGTCTTACCGATCATGCTAAAAGCTCACGTATTCTTCGTCGCTGGAAAAATCCCGGCAAAATAGATGCGTCTCCGCTGCAACTTAAAGTTGATAAGGGCGGCGCTGCACCGAAGATTGCAGGCAACGTGACTGCCGGAGACACGGCGCCCGCATTCAGTATACCCGATGTAAATGGTAAAAAGGTTTCCCTCAGCGATTTCAAAGGAAAATATGTATTTCTTGATTTCTGGGCAAGCTGGTGTGTACCCTGTCAGCCCCAGATACCTTTCCTGAAAGCCGCTAACGATAAATTCAAAAATAAAAATTTCGTGATGGTGAGCGTTTCGCTGGATTCAAAAAAAGAAGACTGGGTGAAGGCAATGCAAAAGCACCAGATCGACTGGGTGAATGTATCGAGCTTTAAGGGCTGGGCCGATGATGCCGCTGCTGCTTATGGAGCTACTTATATTCCCAGTAATGTGCTGATCGGACCAGACGGAAAAGTTATCGCACGCGATCTGTATGACGGTAACATAGAAAAAAAGCTGGCTGAGGTAATCAAATAGGGCAGTTGTGCATAGGTATAGAAAAGGCAACCACGCTGTTACGTTTGGTTGCCTTCCTGTTATATAATAAAACGCAGTGTGATGAATAAAATTTTAGCATTAATGATAGTAATGCCATTGATTTCTTTCGCGAAACAGGGTTTTGTGATCAAAGGAAAAATAACAGGTATTGTCAGTGGATCGGTAGGTATTATTGATTACAAAGCACCGGGTACGGATATTTTTCCGCGCGTGCGTGTCCTCAATGGAGAATTTACGTTTACAGGCAAACTGGATTACCCCCGGCTGGTGGAACTGAAAGTGAGCACCCGGTCGGTTTATCTTTTTCTTGAAAACACAACCTACACGGTTGAGTGCGATTTTAGTACACTCAGCAGTTCTTCATTTAAGGGCGGCCGGCTGAATGACCAATGGTGTGATTATAACAGCAGCGGACAATCACCTCTGGAATATCTGCAGGCACATCCGAAGCTGGAGCTTGCTCCCTGGCTGGCGGCAAAATGCATCAACTCGTTTCAGGAAGCGGCCCGGGCCTATGCGCTTCTTACTGCTGAAGACAGGCTCACCCCGGATGGGAAATCGCTGCTGGCCTGCCTCGAGAGGTATGAGAAAGTGGCTCCCGGAAAAATGCTGCCCGATTTTGAGCTGAAAGACCCTGAGGGAAAAGCATTTTCAATAAAGGAACTGAAAGGAAAAATTGTGGTAATGGATTTCTGGGCCTCGTGGTGCGGCCCCTGCCGCGCCTATATCCCCACTATTCGTGAGCACTATCTCCGGTTTAAAGATAAAGGAGTGGAATTTGTAAGCATTTCTCTCGATGATAACAGGGAAAAATGGATGGACGCTATGGCCGACGAAAAAATGGAGTGGCAACAGGCACGGTCGGAAGATGGATTTACAGAGGGAAAGGGACTGCGGCAACTATTTAATATTACCGGCATTCCCTACATGTTAATAGTAAACAAAGACGGCCGCATTGCGGAGCCCCTCGATTATTATAATAAAGAGAAATTACCCCTGATACTGGAAAGATTATGTAGTGAACCTTTGAATTAGCGGTAGAAAATAATCCGGATTTTATTCTATTTTGTGGAGCTGATTTCGGGCAGCCCCATAAATCTATGCATCTACTCGATTTAAAGGATCCGGGTTCGTTTGAAGAGCAGTTTCGCCTGCACTATTCCTCCCTATGTGCCATTGCCTATCGCATACTCAATGATGAGAATGCTGCAAAAGATATAGTACAGGATTTCTTTCTTTATTGTTGGGACAAGCGCGGGATAATTCAGATTAACCAGAATTTTCGTGGTTATGCCACCCGCGCCATTCGAAACGCCTCCCTGAACTATCTTAAAAAGAAGGGTAAGATTGTTTTCCAGGAACCCGGCGATTTTATCGAAGACGGTACGCCGCTGACCCGCGACGACCAGGAGCTTGAGGAAACCCGGAATGCGGCATTATGGGCGGCCATCGACCGTCTTCCGCAGCAGCGCCGCCGCATTTTTCTGCTTAGCAACCGCGATAACCTGAAATATAAATTTATTGCCGACCAGCTGGATATTTCTGTGAATACGGTGAAGACGCAGATCAAGCTGGCTTACCAATATCTTAGAAAAGAATGCGATTGGATGCTGATTTGCGTTGTATTATTACTTTTTTATGATTATTGACGGAATCGCTTCACCCCTTTTTTTAAAATGGTTGCCTTTATTTAGCAGCGCTATGGATACACCGGAAAAAAATATGGATTGGGATAAATTGCTTGACGCATTGGAAAGTAACGATAATGCATCTTTGAACGAAGAGGAGATGGCCATGTGGCAGGCGGCCCGTGAGATGAAGCAAAGAACACAAACGGAGCAGAAATTTCCCGTGGAAGCGGGCTGGCAGCAGTTCCAGGCCGCCCGCAGGGGGCGGCATTTACGCGTCGTTTGGCGCAAAAGGCTCGCCGCCGCTGCAGCCGTTGCGGCTTTCGTGGCGGGAATTGCAATCTGGTGGCGGCAGGATCGCCGCGCCGATAAACCGGCCCAGGCTTCGCTTGTGCAGGATGAAATCAGGCCGGTTGACAAGGTCCGGATCAGGCTGTCAAATGGTAAAACAATAACACTCGACAGCACAGCACCTGCGGTGCAAAACAATAATGGCTCACTGGTGAAACTGAAGGAAGACGGCATTGTTTACCAGGCAGAGACAGGCCGCACAGCTAATGTGCAGCAATTCGACTCATTATTTGTTCCCCGCGGAAATAAAATACATATTACGCTGGCCGATGGTACCGGCGTTTGGGTAAATGCAGATTCCAAACTTGTGTATCCTGCATCGTTTGGCAGCGCAACACGTGAAGTATGGGTAGAAGGAGAAGCGTTTTTTGATGTGGCACAACATCCGAAGCAGCCTTTCGTGGTACACGCAAAAGATGTTGCAGTAAATGTTCTTGGAACTTCATTCAACGTAAATACTTACGATGCAAATATCCGGACAACGCTTACCAGCGGAAAGATCAGTGCTTCTGCAAGCCGGCAGAGAGTGGTGCTCACGCCCGGACAACAGGCCAGTTATAATATCGGCAGCGGCATATTACTGCAACTGGAAGTTGATACAAGAATATTCACTTCCTGGAAGGATGGAGATGTTTATTTCGAAGAAGCAGACCTTGCCACCATTGTAAGAAGCCTTGGCCGCAGCTTTGACTACGATTTTGAATTCGAAGATCCGTCTCTTGAAAAATTAAGCTTTACACTGGACATGCGAAATCCCACTAACATCAGGCAGGTGCTGGATTATCTCTCGCTGACCAATCAAAAAATAAAATTTCAAATAAAAAACAGAACGGTTTTAATCAGCCGTGTTCATTAGAAAGAGCTAACAAGTTTAAACGCTGCAACAACGCTACATCAGGAGCCAGGCGGTTAATCTTTAATATCAAACCAAAATGAAAAAAACGTTGCGCTTACCTTCCGTCAGGGAGGTAACACAGGGCCATCGTATGTGCCTGTTACTGCTTTCACTATTGATGCTTGCCTCGGTAAATCTCCGGGCGCAGGAGCCTTCAGTACTTAACAACAAAATTGCTTATCACTCCAGCAACCGGTCCCTATCAACAGTGCTGAAGGAAATACGGGCGATCTCGAAAGTCCGGTTTACCTACAACAATGATCTGATCAGTAAGGCTCCTTCCGTAACTGTGGATCAGAAAACGGGCACCCTCGGAGATCTGCTCTCCAAAGTGCTGGCCAACACAGGGCTCCGGTTCGCAGAAGATTTGGGCGGAGTGGTTATTTATCCCGAAAAATCCATAACTCCTGAAAAGACAGTATCGTTTATGGTAAGAGGTATCGTGACGAACACCGCGAATGAGCCCTTACAGGGCGTGAGTGTGCAGGCCATGACCTCGAAATTCGGCACTGTTACCACTAAAGATGGAATTTTTTCATTGATCATGCAGGAAAATGAGCAATTGCGCATCTCGCTGATCGGGATGAAAACGGTTTTGGAAACCGCAAAAAGAGATGTTGAATTTTTAAAGATAATAATGGATACCGCAGCGCAGCAGATCGACGAAGTGGTGGTGAATGGTTATCAGAAAATCGATGCGCGCATGTCTACCGCATCTGTTTTTAAGTTAAATGCTTCAGACATTATTCAGGGTGGACCGTCTTCAATCGATAAAATGCTTCAGGGCAGGGTACCCGGGCTGATGGTGATGAATACTTCGGGTGGCGTGAATGCGCGGCCCACTATCCGTCTCCGCGGTACATCTACTTTCGTGGGAAATGCGAGCCCTTTATGGGTTATTGATGATGTGGTAAGACCGGATCCTGTAGATATTTCTGCTACCCAGCTTAATAACGTGATATCCGATGCACAATCGGGTAATTTTTCTTTGATAGGCAATGCAATAAGCGGAGTAAATCCGTACGACATTGAAAGTATTACATTTTTGAAAGATGCCGCTGCTACAGCTATTTACGGTGTAAGGGCAGCGAACGGCGTTATCGTTGTAACTACCAAAAAAGGAAAAGCAGGCCCGATGCAGGTGCAGTACAATACCAGCCTCAGTTTCCAGAAAAGACCTTCTTATTCGACAATGAATCTCATGAATTCGAAGGAGAGGGTAATGTTTTCACAGGAACTGCTCGATAATGGCGTAGTATTTAATAATTCTTCCAATGGTCTTAAGGAATATGTTTCTTACGAAGGATTGGTGCAATCATTATTTGCAAAGAAGATCACGGAAGATGAATTTAGAATAGCTGCCGCAAAACTCGAGACCATGAATACCGACTGGTTTAAAGTATTATTCCGTAATGCCTTTAGCCAGACACACTCGCTGAGCCTGAGCGGCGGAGCAGGGAAAACCACTTATTATACATCTGTTAGTTATACAGACAGTAAGGGCGCCGCCAAGCTGGATGGAGGGAAAAGATATACTATCGATATGAACCTGCATACCGAAAGCGGTAAGCGGCTTACCCTCGAGCTGAAGGTGATGGGCAATTACAACACACAGCGTGGTTATTATTCTTCTGTCAATCCCCTTACGTATGCGCTGCAGACAAACAGGGCGCTCGATCCCTCGACCATATATCCCCTGAGCGCTTCAACGCAGCCTTACGCACCCTTACCGCCGGCTATTAATTTTAATATGCTGAATGAAATAGCCAATACAGAAAACAACAGTGCCACGCGTTCGATGTTAGGCGCAATTACCCTTATGTACCGTATATCCAGGGGCCTTGTTTTCACGAATAGCTCGAATGCTGTAGTGGATGCCAGCGAATCCATGGCTGCAGCATATGAAGGAAGTTATGCAATGTCGTTCTTGCGTGGCTGGAATCTCGATTTTCTGCCCACCGATCAGCAGGTTGGATATTCTCCCCTTGCCTATGGTGGCATAGCGAAAATAGCAAATCAGAACATGGTCAGGTTCAGCTCGCGTAATATGCTCGAGTTTAGCAGATCCTTGTTTGAAGACCGCGACCGGTTTATGATAACCGCAGGCACCGAGGTAACGTCTACGCAGATAAAGGGTACCAATGCCACGCAGCCGGGTTATTTTCCCGATCGTGGCCAGAGTTTTTTCCCATCCGATATGAGCCGCAGGCAGCTCGCTCAGTACGCAATCGTCAACAACCTGAATAATGTGATGTCTTTATTCGGTTCGGCTACTTATAGCTTTAACAACAAATACGTGCTGAGTGGTATCATCAGGTCAGACGGTTCTAACCGGTTTGGACAATATTCAAATTCTAAATTCCTTCCCAATTTCGACATTTCAGGAAGATGGGATCTTGGAAGGGAAAAATGGATGCAAAATATTAAACCGATCAGCGGTTTTGTATTCAGAGCCTCATTAGGTACTCAGGGTAACGTGGTTACTGCAGTCGGTCCCGAGCTTATTGCCACTTATCCTCAAAACGGAACAGGGAATGTTTATACGGGCATACCTTTTCTCACTATCAAAAGCCTTCCTTATCCCTATTTGCGATGGGAAAAAACGCAGCAGTGGAATGTTGCCGCAGATGTATCTCTTTTTGATGGCAGGATCAACTTTACGCTGGATTACTATCTTAAAAAGAGCAGAGACCTTATCGTGGATAAAGTGGTGCCGGCCGAATACGGCATAGGAACGATGTATAAGAATAATGGCACCCTCACCAACCAGGGAGCGGAACTGTATGTGAATGTGCAGGCAATACGTTCCAAGGACTTTGGTCTTACCCTTGGATTTATCAATAGCAGGAACTTTAATAATATTGGCGCTACGGACTTTAATAACAGCTACGATTCTTATTTCACCGGCAATGCATTTGTTCCCGGAAGGGCGATCTCGGGTTTTTATTCCTACTCCTATAAAGGCCTTTCCGGACAAACCGGTTTGCCGATGTTCAACAATCTCGATGGTAAAAACTATTATAATGATGATCCTACTACTTTCCTGGTTTACTCGGGATCACTTCAACCTACTTTTACGGGAAGTTTCTCCGTTTCGTTGAAATATAAAAGATTTACCGCCGATGCCTTTTTCTTTTACTCCACCGGTTCGCACAAACGACTTAATCCCCTTTATAACCAGGTCGGAAACGATGGCGTTCCTACTCCTTTCGGAAATGCGAACAGGGAGCTGATCAACAGGTGGAAAAAACCGGGTGATGAAAAAATTACCGACATCCCCGCAGTGGTTGCGCAAAACCAGTACACGCAGATTCCTAATTTTCTAGACAATGTTTACCAGGCTTATACCAACTCCGACTTTCGCGTAATTAAAAACGATTATATCCGGTGCACCAATATTCACCTCAGCTATTCGGTACCTACGGAGTACATCCGTCACATGAAAGTTAAGAACGTAGGTGTTTCCGGTTTTGTCAGCAATCCATTTGTAATAGCCAACAAAAAATTGCACGGCCAGGATCCTGAAATAGATGGCGTGGGTTCAACGGCATTGCCAATAACCCCCGGCTATGGTCTTTCATTAAACGTGAACTTCTAGACAAGAGATAAAAATAATTGTATGAAAAAAATATTGCTCATCGCCCTGGTTGCACTCGGAACCACTTCCTGCAGGAAGTTTCTTGCCGAGCGTTCACAAACCGATGTCGTTCCCCGTACTACCAAGGACTTTGGAGAAATACTTTACTCCAATGGGTATCCTACTTCGGAAAAGTATCTTCAGCCATTTCTCGTTTTCATGGACGATGATATACAGGCGTATAACGGGCTTCCCCTGGAAGACCAGCAAGCCCTCGTGTTACAATATTCCCCGGCTTTTTTATGGCAGCCCGATTTTATTGAAGAGTGCCGCAAAAACAATGCACCGGGTCTTTTAAATTATGAAGCATGGACCAATTATTACCAGATGATCCTCGGCACCAATGTGGCGCTGCAATACCTGGATAACTCGGAAGGAAGCGAAGCGGATAAGGGGCTTTATAAGGGTGAGGCATATACCCTCAGGGCTTTTTACCATTTTATGCTGGTGAATTTATATGGCAAACCCTATAACGATTCTACTACAACACCTGATAAAAGCCTGGGGGTTCCCATTAAAACTTCTGCAGAGCTTGATGACGCCCTTCCTGTAAGAAACACGGTAAAAGAAGTGTACGACCAGGTTGTCCGTGACCTCGACAGCGGCATGTACCTGCTGGAAAAATATAAATCTCCCCAGAAACCTTATCGCATTTCACATATAGCCGCGCATCTTCTCGCCAGCCGTGTATATCTTTTCATGGAGCAGTGGGACAAGGTGATTGAACATGCCAGTTATGTGATTGGCTATCATCCTGAGCTCATGGACCTGAACGACTGGGGCGATGTGGACCCGGCGACAAAGCCGGTTGTTGGTGTAAAGAATATCGAGACGATCTGGCATTTCGGATCGCTGGAAGAATCGGTGCCCGCCGGATTAGGACAGTCTTATGATGTGTCGCATGATCTTGCCAAATGTTTTCAACCGGATGATCTCAGAAGTACAATATTTTTCCAGCTTGTTCCTGATTTCTTTAAAATCTTTATTGCTACCGATTATATTCAGATGAAAAATACGGGCACCCTCAACGTAGGTGCGGATCTGGGAAGTAGTTGGCGCAGTGCGGAAGCTTATCTTAACCGGGCAGAAGCTTACATTCAGAAATACAAAACACAGGGAGATGCAGGCGCCGCAGATAAAGCGCTCGCTGATCTGAATTTATTGCGCTCGAAACGCATCGATAGGAGTTCGTTTACCGATTGGACAGTTCAGCCGGGCGATGTATTGCTGCAGATGTGCCGCGATGAACGCAGGCGTGAATTATTTATGGAATGCGGCCACCGCTGGTTCGATCTGCGTCGTTACGGTATGCCGGAGATACGCCACATATTCGGCGACACGCCTAACAGCACGCAGACTTATGTATTGAAGAGTCATGATCCGCAATACACGATACCTATTCCAATCGGCGTACTTGAACGGAACACGTCACTGGTTCAGAATCCGGAAGTCAGCGGACTAAGACAACCCGAATAAACCGATATGTTTTACGATAAAAATTTTTTTATGCGCCTTTCATCTTTGCGAGTTAACCGTATCGGCTGTCTGGTATTATTTATTGCCGGTATCGCAGCATGCCGGAAAGAGGCAGCCCTCCAGCCGGACACTATAAATAATTTTTATACGCTTCCCCAGGGCAATCATTCCTATGATGATTCGATCATGGATATTTATAAGAAGTATGGCTCCTATGTGTTATACGATTTCACACAACAGGACCTTACCTATGATTATTCCAGGAGCATTAAAGTGATCAGCACCCCTGCAAACCCGGATTGCATCGACACTGTATTGAAATTCCTGAAAAGAGAATGCTTTGATTTTTACCCCGATGCGTTTCTGAAAAAAACGCTTCCGTTCAAAATATTGCTCGCTGCTTCCCTCGATACGGCTAATGGGAACACCGTGCAAAACGACTACGCGCGTTCAATAACCGGCTTTGTTGTCAGTAAAAATATGATGGCTGTAGGCTGGACCGACACGACTCTTTTTACGACTGCCTATCCGAAAAAGCAATTGAGAGGATGGCTGAACGGCGCCTTCATCAAACAGGCGCTTCTCAGCGGGGCGCTTACAGTTCCTGATGAGTTTCTGAAATATACGCCCGGCTCTTATACATCCATCCTTGGGCAGGAAAGGCAAAACGGCATATTGTTTTCGATGAACGCTATCAGTTTACAGGATGTGGGCCCGGCCTGGGATTTCGGGATTTATGTCACTTACATCACCAGTATGCCGAAAGCGGATTTTGACAATATGTTTATTTATTCCGGTGTTGACTGGAGTGGCAAAATAGCATTGAAGTACAATGCCGTGGTCAATTATTTCCAAAGTGAATTTGGTATTGATATCCAGGCGATCGGAGATAAGGATTAATGTGTTGAGCTATTAGAAGATGTTGAAAAAGAGAGAGGGGTTGTTTTCTCCGCTTCCAAAGGAAAATCTCTTTGCATGTTGTTTGCGATGCTTGGCGCCCTTTGCCGTCTTTGCATGAAACCGAATAAGAAGATTTCAAGCAAAGACGCAAAAGAAGTGACACAAAGGGCAATCCTGGATTTCCGGTAAGCGGATCTTTCGAAGAAACCGTGAGTAAGAGTCTTAAATAATATTTACAGGGACGGCACATGCCTCTGTTGCATCATTTAAATTATTGTGGTAATGAAATCAGTTTTTTTTCTTGCGGCAGGATTATGGATGGGGATAGTGAATGCGGCCCCTCCACAGAGTACTATTCAGATTACGGTGAAAATTGCCCGTGGCATTGCAGGTAATATGGGTCTCAACTACCTGACAGGTCAGCAGGGAGAAGGATTTGCCGATGAATGGCTGAGTTTAAGAACAGATAAAGCGATCAATACATTTTCCCGGAAGCTGCCCGATTACACACAAATCGCGTTCGCAGGTAATATACCTGTGCTGGTAAATGCCGGAGATGAGATGAAGATAACGCTTTCCCCGGTTTACAAAGCCGGTGTTATTCAGCCCACAAAATTTCATCCTGAAATTGCAGGAAAAAATGCAGCAAGGCAATTGTTGCCTTACCTGATCGATAGCCTTTACAGCAACATCGATCTTGCCGGGCTTAACACTAAACAGGAACTGGATGAAACAATAAAAAAATGTGCGCAGCAGATCGCAGAACAATGCACAAAATTAAAATTGAGTTCCGGAAATAGGGCGCTTTTGAAAGTTTTTGAACAGAACAGGCAGATGCTTGCCCGTTTTTCTTTTATTACCATGCATCCAACATTGGAAAAGGATGCGGCGCTGGGCGCCTGGCTTATTGACGACTTCGACATCAAAACGAGCGCTCTCTGTGGTGTCGGCTCTATTGGTTTTCTTATGCAGACCGCCGGCTTATGGTGGGGTGGAAGAAAAATACAGGACAGCTTGCTTACAAACCAAAATAGGATAGAGGAACTTCTGCAGCTTTCGAATTGTGAGAAGTTAAAGGGTTATGAAGCATCCGGCTGGATAAGAAGAGAAGGTGAATATTATGGATTTTCCACTGGCTTTCAATCGGTGTATGCGCTTTGCAAAAAATCGCTCCGGCCGGAAACGGTTTATGCAAAAGCCATTGATTCGATGTATAAAGCAGAAAGCCAGTTGGAACGCGGAAGACCTGCTCACGATTTCGCGCTTGAGAACGAACAGGGTGAGACAGTACGCCTTTCCGATTTTAAAGGGAAAAAAGTAATTATCGATATCTGGGCAATGTGGTGCCATGGTTGTGTGGCTTCGCTGCCAACCTATGTCAGGCTTAGGGAGCGTTTTAAGGATGATAAGAATGTAGTTTTTATTACGATCAGTTGGGATGGGGCGGATAAAGAAACCAAAACAAAATGGAAGAAATTTTCCAGGCAGCATAATATCGATGGGCCGAACAATTTGTACCTCTCCAGCGACCGTACCGATCCGCAAACGAAAATATTCTGTGAAAAATATTGCCTCGTAGGCATTACCCGCTGGATTGCCATAGATGAAAACGGTAATTTTATCGATGGCACGGTCGGATCACCGGAAAGCAATAAAAACTTTGAACAGAAAGTGGTGGATTATCTCAAATAAATCGCTGTCCACTTACTTTAATAAAATATAATTTTTGCAAACGACACTTTTGAAAATGTTGCTGGGAATACTGATAGCATTCCCGGCCGTCGGTTTTGCGCAGCCGAAAAATCCTGCTGTGCTTTCCCCGGTAGAATCATTTGCGCCGGTTACTTATCTGCCAGCTGATAATATCCGCGCCGCAGATGGAAGACCTGGACCGGGTTACTGGCAAAATCGGGCCGACTATCGCGTAAACGTATCCTTCGATACTGTTTCGCGACTGCTGACCGGCAAAGTGCTGATCAGTTACACAAACAATAGTCCCGTTGCGCTGCCATATCTCTGGCTTACAGTAGGCCAGAACCGGTTTAGAAAGGATTCACGGGAAAGCTTATTGACTCCGCCCAATGGAAGCCGTTTTGGTGTGCAGGAGTTTACCGAGGGATGCCGGATTCATACCATGCGGGCGGCCACCGGAAATCGATTACCGGCGCAGGCAGAATATACGGTAGCGGATAATTATCTGCAGGTGCAGATGCCATCGCCTTTATTGCCGAAACAAAAAGCAACCATTGAAATCGATTATGATTTTGTATTACCATTCGATGGCTCGGATTATATGGGTATATTGAAAACGGCGGAGGGCAGTGTATACCAGTTCGGCAGTATGTTTCCACGGTTATGTGTATACGATGCAGTGCAGGGATGGAATGTATTCACTTCGAGCTATTATGTTGAGCCGGGTTCGCTTGATATTAATATTACAGTTCCTGATGGAATGATCGTGCAGGGAACGGGAGAGCTGATGAATGCCAAAGAAGTTCTTACCGCTCCACTGTTACAGCGTTATCAGAAAGCATGGCAAAGCGATTCGGTGATTCACGTGAGAACTGCAGAAGATATCCGTGCAGGTGTACCTGGGCCGAAACCAAAAACCTGGCGCTTTTACAGTGAAAATGCCGGTGATGGTATGTGGGCCATTTCAAATTCATTTTTATGGGATGCGATAAAGGTTGAATTGCCGGAAGGGCGAACTGTCCTGGCGATGGCATTATATCCACGCGAAAGTAATGATGAATGGAGAAAGATTACCCGGCAGATGAGAGATATCCTGCAGCTTTATTCCACCAAATGGATTCCCTATCCCTACCGCACCTGCGTCAATATTGGTGGAGGAATAACAGGTGTAGCCTCCTGCGGTGTCAGTGTGATTCATTATCGGCAAACGATGTTTGGAAGTAATATCTGGACCAAAACCAATCACGAGATCGGGCATACCTGGTTCAATATCATGATAGCTGCTGACAGCAAAAATGGCTGGATGTGTGAGGGTCTTAATACGCTTATCAATTTTATCAATTGCGACTCCCTCAAACAGGAGTCTGCTTTCGAAATGAGCCAGGCCATAGAATGGTTGTCGTTGCCCAGAAGTTTTGCGTCGCTGAACACGCCTGCTGCTTCTGTACCGCTTTCGGAAATGGCTATGGCGATGTATGTAAAACCTGCTGTCGCCTTTTCATTATTGCGTGAGCAGGTAACAGGTAAAGAAAGATTTGACAGGGCATTTCGCGCATTTATCAGCGCATGGGCCTTTAAACATCCAACGCCCAGCGATTTTTTCAGATCGATGGAAAACGGGACCGGGGAAGATCTGAGCTGGTTCTGGCGCGGCTGGATGCTTAACGACTGGAAATCCGATCCGTCGATTCAGAAAGCGGCTTACGTGAAGAATGACCCGGAAAAAGGTATAAATGTGACCGTAGAGAACAGGCAGCAAATGGTGATGCCGTTAATTGTGGAAGTTCGCGAGTTTAACGGAAACCGGCAGCGGTTGAAATTTCCGGCGCAGATCTGGCAACAGGAATTTGTTCACACCTTTCATGTTGCATCCACTTCTCCGGTCATATCCGTAACGATAGATCCGGGCAATATCATTCCCGACCTGGATCGCTCCAATAATTCCTGGAAGGGAACAGGCGAAAAAAAGCGGGTGGATCCAGGCGCCACAGCGGAATCGGTTGTCGCACGATATATTAATGCAATCGGGGGCAGGGAGAAGATACAAAGGATTACGCATGATGAGCGCCGTTATAAGACAGTAGGCAATAGCTCTTTTATCATTGATAAGAAATATGATAAGGAAAATGAGAGCGCTCTTGTATTCACAATGGAAAACATCAATTTCACACTGAAAAAATTCCTGGCCGATAATAGCAAGGTGGCCGGATCTGATCTCGGTGCTGATATTTCTTTGACAGCGGATCAGCAGCAGGATATCAGGAGTTGCCTGATGCTGTTTCCCGAACTGGATTTTTTCGATATAAAACATACTGCGACGCTCGATGATTCGATTGTGAATATTAATGGCATGGATGCCTACCTGGTACATGTTGCCACCAGCAGCAATGGTGGATGGGATTATTATTATGATAGTGAAACCGGTTTAAAAATTATGGAGGTGGCCAAACTGAAATGGCAGGAACATCTTCCTTATTCAAAGCTTGAATTTTCAGGATACCGGCAGCATAATGCTATTCTGGAGCCGGAAAATATTATTGTGACTTCCGGAGCATCGGTGGAAGAAGTAAAGCTGCAATAGCGCCGGACTTTTTTCTTTTATAACTTATGATTATTCAGGTAGTGTGCCTCCTCCGGCTATAAATTCAGAAGCACCAGAATTTCCCCTCTTGTGGTGAGATTGCAGGAATTCTTCGGCCTTTTCTTTTTGAACAGGTGAAACCATGGCTGGAGCTTTGGTGCAAGGATACAAAAGCGGCAAAGCGATTGAACCGTAGCTATTGCGGCCGTTAAATTCATGGCAGATGTTATAAAAACATATTTTTTTGGTATTTGACAGGGAGTTTTATCTTACTGGCAAGGTTAATTTTATACCGTAAGTGAGTCAACCTGCATAGTGCTGCTGCGGTATCTAAGAACCACCAAAATAATTGCCATATGAGATCTATCAATTCCAGCTAGTTATATTTCTGCCGGATACTTCCCGGCCATTCATTTCAGCCCCTTTTTTTAATATACGCAAAAAATATCCCGGCTATGACGAGACAGTTGCTTGCTTGCATACGTATGACCCATCGTATGCAATTCAGAATGTTTTTCAATATACCAGTTATCTTAATCGTTAATCTTATCTTATTGTACGGACCATTGAAGGCGGAAATTCCTGAAAAAGTGGATAAAACAGTTTCCGGAACGGTGAAAGATGCGCAGGGCAATTTCCTGGAAGGCGTAACAGTGTCCGTGAAACAAAATTCTTCCACAACTACTACTAACGCAGAAGGATACTTTCAGATCACGGTTCCCGATGAGAGGGCTGTGCTTGTATTTTCGCACACGGGGTACACGACACAGGAAATTGTCATTGGCACCCGCAATACACTCTCATTGGTACTTGAGCTTGAAGATAAATCGCTTTCCGAAGTGGTGGTGGTAGGCTACGGCGCAAAAGACCCCCGGTCGCTGACTTCTGCGGTGTCTGTGATCCAGAATAAGGATATCCGCGACCTCAAAGTAAATACAGTGGAACAGTTAATGATCGGACAGACCCCCGGTGTGCAGGTAATGCAAACAACGGGGCATCCGGGAGCGGGCCTCACGGTAAAAGTAAGAGGTACCGGTTCTATCAATGCCCTGAATGATCCACTATATGTAATTGACGGCATGCCTGTAGAAGCTGCTGGTTATAATAACCAGACAAATGCCATGTCGTTTATCAATCCTTCTGATATTGAGAGCATGACCATTCTCAAAGATGCCGCTTCCACGTCGATATACGGTTCGAGAGGCGCTAATGGCGTGGTGTTAATTACTACGAAATCCGGGAAAAAGGGAGCAGTGACTTTCGATGTAAATGCCTATTATGGTGTTCAGCAAATACCGCAAAAGGGTCGTTTGAAAGTAATGAATGCCGAGGAGTTTGCGCAATTCCGGATCGAAGCGCTCGAAGATGCGGCCAAGCTGAGAGGTGAAACGCTCGATCCCAACGACATACCTGAAGGGTATCGCAATGTAAAAGGGCCAGGAACAAATTGGTTTGATTTGACTACAAGAAATTATGCGCCGAGCCAGCAATATAATATTTCCATGCGCGCCGGTTCTGAGAAAATGCGCATCATGGCTTCGGCAGATTATTACAGTGTAACAGGTATAATGAAGGGATCTGATTTTAAGCGCGCCTCTATGCGTTTAAATGTAGATGTTGACGTTACCCGCCATATCCGGTTTGGGGCACGCCTTAATCCTTCCTATACTTTCCGTAACCTGGGCGGCCCTCTCGAAGGCACTCCCAATGAAGGACCAATGATCGGCCTTGCTTATGCCGCCAGTCCTATTGCTTCGCCTTATCTTTCCGACGGATCTGTAAATCCCGTTATTTCCACTGCTCCTGAAAACTGGATCTTTGCCAATCCGATTAACCGGCTAGCGGGAATGACGGATAAGCAAAATAATTTTCATCTGCTGGCCACGAGCTTTATAGAAGTTGATATTTTCAGGGGATTACAGTTTAAGACCAATGTTGGGGTGAACCTCGATTTTTCCAATTCGAGATATTGGCGCCCATGGTGGGTAGGAGGCAATCTGGCTACCTCCCCTGGAGGAAGCCTTCTCCAGGAGCCGGGCATGTCTGAAGCAAGAGCGCAGCGCACCGAACTTAGCAACTGGCTCATTGAAAATTACCTTACCTACAAGACAACTATAAACAAAGAACATGAAATTGAGGTGCTGCTGGGTCAGACTGCACAGCGCCAGGAATATGACCTGGTAAGCGCATCGGCAAAAAGATTTTCCGACGACAGGATACCTTATGTGTACGCCGGCCTGCAGGGTGATTTCCGTACAGGAAGCTCGGGAAGTGATGCCAACCGCTATTCGATCGCTTCTTATTTTGCAAGGGTAAATTATGCCTTCAAAGACCGCTACTATGCAAATGCAACATTGCGCCGCGATGGTTCTTCGCGCTTTTCGCCCGGAGCCCGCTTCGGAAATTTTCCTTCGGTCTCTGTCGGATGGAGGATTTCGGAAGAATCTTTTATGAAGAGTGCGGTGCACCTTTTTCAGGATGTCAAGATCAGGGCCAGTTACGGGTTGACAGGAAATAACAACTTCGCTTCGTCCTTCGCTTATGTTTCCGGTCTTGAAAAATCGAATTATATCTTCGGCGGTCAGCTGGCTCCCGGAAATTATATAGGATATGTGGACCAAAACCTTCGGTGGGAGCAGAATAAAGAAACCGACATAGGACTGGACATAAGTATGTTCGACAGGAAATTGTCACTGACGCTGGACTATTATCATCGCATTACTTATAACCTGTTGCTCGACCGCCCGGTGCCCACTATCACGGGCGTGGAAGAAGTGCTTACCAACATAGGAAAAATCAGGAACAAGGGTTTTGAATTGGGCGCAGTGGTGCATGCGGTGGCCAAACCCCGGTTTCAGTGGGATCCCGCATTCAACATTAGTTTCAACAGGAATATGGTGATGCAGCTCAACCACAGCCAGGATCCTATCGAAGAAGGCAACATCTGGTGGGGCGGCACGATCACCCAGCCGGGAAGCCCTCTCGGGTTATATAAAGGATGGGTAATAAACGGCATTTACCAATCCGAACAGGAAGCAATTGATGATCATGCCCATAATCCAGACGCTCATGCAGGAACATTAAAAGTACTCGACATCAATAACGATGGAGAGATCTCCGGAGATGACAGAACGATTATCGGCAATCCGCATCCGAAATTTATTTTCGGCTTCAGGAATTCATTCCGTCTGAATAATTTCGACCTCAATATCTCCATGAGCGGATCGGTGGGCAACCAGGTGATGTTAAGCTATTATGAATCCGTGAGAAATATGGATGGAGTGTTTAATGTGCTCGCAGACATAAAAAATCGCTGGAGATCTCCCGAACAGCCGGGGGATGGTATTTATCCCACTACCAACTATCCCGACCAGCTTCAATATATCAGGATGGGCAACAGCATGTGGGTAAAGGATGGTTCCTATGCCCGGGTAGATAATATCACACTTGGATATACCCTTCCACAAAGACTTCTTCAGCGTGCAAAAACATTAAAGTCAACCCGTTTTTATCTCTCGGTGCAGAATGCAATCCTTATCTCGAAAACTCCGTTGAACAATCCCGATGCGAGTCTGAATGGTGAAGTGCTTATGATAGGCTGGCAGAAGCAGAACTATCCATTGCCCCGTTTAATTTCCTTCGGGGTAAACGTCACATTTTAGCTTATTGAAGAATAAAATATTATTTATATGAAACGTGTACAATTAATAAATGGGCTGCTTCTATCTGCGTTGATGCTGGGGTCCTGCTCCAAAAATTTCCTGGAGATGAAGCCCAACCTTACCACCACCTCGCTCACCTATTTCAGGGAAGAACGCGACTTTACGGAAGCGGTGAACAGTGTGTACGCCACGTTGCAGGGCCAGTTATCAACTTATGTTGTATTGAACGAACTGAGATCCGACAACACCTGTGTATATTATAATCCCAGCGAACGGGCAGACATTGTTCAGTATGAAGAGATAGACGAGTTCCGCGACAAAGCTATCAACACTACCTCCAATTATTGGGAGCCTGCCTACAATGCGATTTATAAGGCCAACCTCGTTCTGGCAAAAATCGACAACGGCAACTTCACGACCGCAGGGCTCAAGGATCGGATAACCGGTGAATGCCTGTTTCTCAGGGCGTTTTACTATTTCAACCTCGTCAGGTTTTATCAGAATGTTCCCCTCATCCTGGATCCTCTTGATGATCTTTCGCAGGCATACACCATCAAACCCACACTTGCAGCCGATGTTTATAAACAGATCGTTCTGGATGCAACTACTGCTGCGAATTTACTACCCCCTGACTACCCTGCTTCGGAGAAGGGGCGAATTACCAAAGGTGCCGCGCTTACTCTTCTTGCACAAGTTCAAATGACAATTAAAAAATTTCCGGAAGCTGTTGAAACATTGCGGCAGGTGAAAAATCTTGGATATGCACTGGA
>JBGAJL010000181.1:0-4625 GCA_044224935.1 Flavitalea sp. | reverse complement strand
GCGGCGCGCGTCCGGGCGCGAGGAGAGAGATCATGCAGCAGTATCTGAAGCGCATTAAGGACCTGGAAAATCTTGCCCTGTCCTACTCCGGCGTGGAAAAAGCGTATGCGATTCAGGCTGGCCGTGAGCTGCGCGTGATCGTGGAAGCCGATAAGGTGAGCGATTCCGATTCAGATAAGCTCTCGTTCGAGATCGCCCAGAAAATACAAACGGAAATGACCTTTCCGGGCCAGATCAAGGTGACGGTGATCCGGGAAAAGAGAGCGGTAAACGTGGCGAGGTAAATAAGTAAAAACTTAACACTTAAAAGTAAAAAGTTGGTACATCCTTCGGTGTACAGTTTTAACTTTTAAGTTTTTACTTTTAAGTTTTCTTCCTAACTTCGCATCCCTTAAAAAGTAAAAAGTCATGAACCCAGCAGTTCAGTTCGTTCACGATCAGCTTACCGGCCAGAAAGAATTTCCAAAATTCAAGGCCGGCGATAACGTGACCGTTAACTATAAAATCATTGAAGGTGGTAAGGAGCGTATTCAGAGTTTCAGAGGCGATGTAATCAAGCGCCAGGGCTCGGGGGCAACTGCTAGTTTCACAGTCAGAAAGATCTCCGACAGCATAGGCGTCGAAAGAACTTTCCCGCTGTTCTCACCCAATATCGATTCTATCGAGCTGAATAAGAGCGGGCGTGTTCGCCGGGCCAAGCTCTATTTCCTTCGCAGCCGCAGCGGTAAGAGCGCAAGGATCAAGGAAAAGAGAATGGCCGTCGCAACTAACTAAAAGCCGCGGCTAACTAAAAAAAGCTTATTTTCGTTAGGATCTACACTACTAAAATAGTTCGTTATGTTACAATCTGTTTGCAATAGTTTCCTGATGATATCAATGCCAGGTGGAACCGAATGGATCTTGATCGTACTGGCAGTATTGGTATTATTTGGCGGCCGCAAAATCCCTGAATTCATGAAGGGTCTTGGCAAAGGTATCCGCGAATTCAACGATGCCAAAGCCAATGTGAGAAAAGAAATCGAGGACGGAATGAATGAGAAGGATAATGTGAAGCAAACTCCGACTTCTTCTAATTAATTCATCTCATCTCCGGTTCAGTTCAACCCGGATTTCCCGTTTCGATTTCCTCTGAGCCGCTTGATAAAAGTGGGCTACCATCGTGTTTCGTTTCGATTCTATACAACAATACCATTCCGATCTTCTCAATGGCAACACCACCTGTGTGGCCGCAGTAGAACATTACCTGCAACTTATTGAACAATACAGCCGGCTAAACGCCTACGTCAGGATCTATGCCGGTGAAGCGCGGGAAGCAGCGCGTAAACTCGACATCGCCCGGAAGGATGGCAGGCCAATGGGCAAACTTCATGGCGTTGTCGTCTCTATTAAAGACGTGATCTGTTATAAAGATCACCAGGTAACCGCCTCCTCCCATATATTAAAGGATTTTGTTTCGCTTTATAATGCCACAGCGGTCGAAAGATTACTGGCGGAAGAAGCAATCATTATCGGGCATACCAACTGTGACGAGTTTGCGATGGGTTCCTCCAACGAAAACTCAGCCTACGGCCCCGTTTTAAATGCTATCGATGAAACACGGGTTCCCGGCGGTTCTTCGGGCGGCTCGGCCGTTGCTGTTCAGGCAGGGCTTTGCATGGCCAGCCTGGGAAGCGATACAGGAGGGTCTGTGCGTCAGCCGGCGGATTTCTGCGGCATCATCGGTTTTAAGCCGAGCTATGGAACTATTTCCCGCTATGGGCTTATCGCTTATGCCTCTTCGTTCGACCAGATCGGCATTTTCGCTCAAAACATCCCGGATATTCAATTAGTATTAAATGTAATCAGTGGCCCGGACGCCTTCGATAGTACGGCCCATCCCCACCCCTTGCCGGCAGCCGCAGATGATTTTTCCAAAAAACCGTTAAAGATTGCCTATTTCCGGCAGGCCCTGGAAAGCCCCGCCCTCGACGAAAACATCCGGAACGGACTTTTTGGCCTGATCGACAAGCTTCGTACACAGGGGCACACGGTAGAAGCCATGGACTTTGAACACCTCGATTATATCGTTCCCACCTATTATATTCTTACCACGGCCGAAGCCTCTTCCAATTTGTCCCGATTCGACGGAATCCGCTATGGATACCGCTATGTGGATAAAAAGACCGATTTGGCAGAACTCTACAGCCAGACGCGGTCGAAAGGATTCGGAAAAGAGGTGAAAAGACGTATTATGCTGGGCACTTTCGTACTGAGCGCGGGCTATTACGATGCCTATTTTACCAAAGCCCAACAGGTAAGAACCCTGCTTACCCGGAAAACCGACCTGATCTTCAAAGAGTTTGACCTCCTGCTATTTCCCACAACACCGTCGCCTGCTTTCCGGCTCGGAGAAAAGCTCTCCGACCCATTAGAAATGTACGCAGCTGACATTTTTACAGTTTTTTCGAATTTAACGGGTCTTCCATCGATTTCCTTACCGCTTTTTTGGCACAATAATGGCTTACCGTACGGGGTTCAGATTATGACTAACCGTTTTTGCGAGTTATCTTTACTCGAACTCTCAAACAAATGGATGCGCCAGTTTAAGGAAAGCGGTCTTGAAAAACCTAAACCGTCGACCCCGGCAACCTACTGACAGCATACCCCGATATCCTGATTAACCCCGGCTTATTTAATTTTAGTCCAATCCCTTCGGTCGTAATTGTTTTCACAAAAACAAAGATGATGAATTGGAAATCGATTTTTTTCCTGTTGCTGTCGGTAATTGTGGTGAACGAGTTAAGTGCAGGCAAGGGAACATCAAACCCTGGTACTTCTTTAACCACTGTTTGGGACACCACCCAGACACCCACCCCGGCGCAGGCTATTACCCAGGCAGTTGCCCTCAACGGCGATCTGCAGGCCGCTATGCTGAGCCAGGCTTAATCGTCTAAACTGATTCGCCTTAACCCGAGGGTAATCACTTTTGTACACGATTATGTGTCCCATAACAGCAAAGATCTCGAAGCGCTGAAAGGATGGGGACTTCCTTATTTAAATATGATGGATAAGGTATTTGCCAAAAACGGCCTTCCGGCCGAACTTAAATACCTGGCGGTCGTTGAATCGGAACTTAAGTCGACCGCGCGCTCCGGAGCGGGTGCCGTAGGTCCGTGGCAACTGATGCCTGCAACGGCCCGTGCGCTGGGATTGAAAGTAACCAAAACAAAAGACGAACGCAGGGACTATGTAAAAAGCACTCATGCCGCAGCAAAGTATCTTAAATCTTTATATGATGAATTTGGTGACTGGCTGCTGACCATAGCGGCCTACAACTGCGGTTCGGGCGGTGTTTATGATGCCATCAAAAAAAGCCGGAGCCGTAATTTCTGGGAGCTGCAATATTACCTGCCTTCCGAATCGAGGAACCACGTGAAAAAATTTATCAGCACCCATTATATTTTCGAGGGCCAGGGTGGCATTACCACGCTTACCAAAGATGAGGCGGTAGAACAGATCGGTGCACTGGCAGGATACCTGCAGAGCAGGAACCTGAGCACGGAAGAACTGAGCGAATGTTCAACCGTTACCATCAGCGGTAAGTATCGCGCAGTGGTTATTGCTAAATATGTAAACATGGACATGGACGATTTTAATCGTTATAATCCCTACTTCGATAAAGTGATTGCGGAAAAAGCCGATGGCTCTTACGACCTGAAGCTGCCCCACGATCAAATGGATATGTTCGTTTCGAATAAATATCCCATCCTCAATGAATCGGTGAATATGATACTGGAAAATGCCAGTGCGGAAGCTGATGTTCCGAATAAACGTTCACAGACTACTGCGATAAAATAGATTTAATCGCTTCGGCTTTTAATAAACACTCTTCATACTCGGCTTCTGCATCGCTGTTAAAAGTGATGGCAGAGCCGGTATGAAAAGATAAATAATTCGTTGCCTGGTTATATAAGACGCTCCGGATCACCACATTCAGGTCAAAGTTTCCCTCCGGCGTAAAATACCCTATCGAACCGGAAAATAATCCTCTCTTCGTTTTTTCATACTTCTCGATCAGTTCCATCACTTTTTTCTTCGGGGCCCCTGTCATAGATCCCATCGGGAATGTGGCGCGAATCATGGCGCCCAGCGAAACATCATCCCTCAACTCGCCGCCTACGGTAGATATCATCTGGTAAACCTGTGGAAATTTATATATCCCGCAAAGCTCTTCTACCTGAACACTTCCTTCTTTGCTGATTTTCGACAGATCATTGCGCACAAGGTCCACGATCATAATATTTTCAGCGCGCTCCTTGGGATTATCTTTCAACCCGCGCATTTCAGACGGGTCATTGTTCGTATCCCGCCTGGCTGTTCCTTTTATCGGTTGCGAAATAATATGCTTTCCCTCTTTTTTCAGATACCGTTCAGGGCTCAGGCAAACCAGGTACTTGTCCTTCAGTTTATAAAAAGAAGAAAAGGGATTGGGAGAAGAGGTGCTGAGTGAAGCGTATAATCCAACCGGCGACACCGAAACATTTTCGGCAAAGAATTCCTGGCAGAAATTAATCTCATAACAGTCTCCCTGCAAAATATGCTGTTTCAATCTTTCGATTACACCGATATATTCCTGCCTTGAAAAC
>JBGAJL010000045.1:0-32196 GCA_044224935.1 Flavitalea sp. | reverse complement strand
GCGTGGAATGTTCCAAATCCTGTGCAGGCGAAGGTGCAATTGCCAAAGCTTGATGACGACAACTATTATCGGGGAATGCTGGAATACAAACCCTCTTCTTATAATTCAGGCAATTCAACCCAGCATCCTTTAATTATATTCTTCCATGGAAGTGCTGCGTGCGGCAACGGAACCAATGCGGATTTGTGCAGGATATATAAAGACACAGCGCAGGATCTGGCTACCCATAAAGCTCTTCCGGGATTAATTGAACATAACCTGACCGTTCGAAACTGGCTCGATGCAAATAATTACATTGTCGTAAGCCCGCAGAGCACTATCTATAGACGTAATTACCCAGAGAATGCATATCCGAATCTGTTTCCTAAACCGGTAAATGTTGACAATTTAATTAATTATCTGCTCAATACGCGTTATCCGAATAAGATAGACCTGAGGAGGATTTATCTGGTCGGCTATAGCAGCGGCGCAAATACCATTATGGAATATGTTGGAAGCAGCACGCAAAGGGCTGGAAGAATTGCTGCCGTAATGCCAATTTCTCTTTGTTCGCAGTTGTATCATTTCAGTAATGTAGACATGGGTGTTAATGCCCAAAATATTTCCAGTGCCAGGTTGCATACCTGGTTTGTATATTGCCGGACAGACAATTGTGGATATGGTCCTGCGCTGAACGTGTCAAAAACATGGGTAGATGCCATTAACGCAACGGGAGGTGAGACGCCGAGGCTGACCACGCTGACGGAAGTAGCTGCGCCAGGACTTTACAAATGCAGCGATTCTCTTGTTCACGACGCCTGGAGCCGTGCGTTTGATCTTAATTTTGTGGCCAGCTTCACCGGTGATGGCAATTCCTCAAATCCAAACGATGGGATCAATAAGAATTCGTACAATTGGTTTTCGTCAACTATCAATGCTGTGCTCCCTGTCACTTTAAAGTCTTATTCTGCAAGGCTGGTAAACAATAAGGTCATTCTTGAATGGACCACCACGGATGAAAAAAATAATTCACATTTTACAATAGAAAGGGCGGGAGAGGATCAGAAATTTGCAGAGATAGGTACCGTTTCGGGTGCGAGGGACAATGTGGGGGAAAAGGATTATTCCTTCACAGATAATAATCCGCTCGGCGGGCTTGGATTTTACCGGCTGGTGCAGTCGGATATCGATGGAAAGAAAACTTATCTTGAAATAAAAAGAATATTAAACCGGCAGGGGCTTAAAAACGATGCGGTTATTTATCCTAACCCTTTTGCCTCCGATATTTCCGCTGTTATTGCCCTGCAGAAATCGCAGAAACTGACGCTGACCTTGACAGATATGTCGGGTCATGTGGTTAGTAAAATAAATGGAATGTATGCGCAGGGATCTTCTGAAGTGCGCATCCCAGCATCATCGCTTGCAAAGGGAATCTATTTTCTTAAGATAGAAGGAATGGATTTTTCTTCTACAAAGAAAATCGTGAAGCAATAAAACCGGTTATCACCTTTTTATATTGGTGCATATCAAAATCAGGAATATTGTAATTAAATAATCCTGACTTTTTTATAGCGAGAGCGAGAGAAAATTCATGCTGGTCTAATGCCAACGCCATATTTCTTTCCAACAGGTGAGATGCAAGATATTCCTGCTCGCCCTGGCCGGGCGTGGGAACCACCACTAATTTCTTCTTCAGCTTAAGAATGTCCATAATGGTTGTATAACCTGCGCGTGAAATGATCAATGCCGATGAACAAATCATTTCATTTAATTGTTTTGAACCGATATGATTAAAAATTTCCACTCCCTCTATTTTGGAAATCTTTTCATTGCTGCCCGGCCGGCCTCTTACAAGAATAATATTTTGCTGATTTCCTTCACGTAATTCTTTCAGTATACTATTTTCAAAAATGGTTCGCTGGGGCTCGGGACCGGAAAGAATAATTAAAATATTTTTTGAAGCGATATCCGATGCGCAGTTTTCAAAGCGTGAAATGCACCCGAGATAGCGAAGCGGTGTGGAGAATAACCGGGCCGGACGAGATAATATTCCGGATAAATTATTTCCGTGCTGATAATCCGGTATCCAGCATTCGGTGAAGGTGTTGATTTTTTTATAAATAAACCGCCCGGCAAGCAGGTCCGCAAGCCGTCCGAGGCCGGACCGGACCTGTAATTGGTGCGTAACCAGAACAGTGGGAACGCCTGCGTTTCCCAGGCCATACCGGTTGTCGGAAATCACCGCATCGACCCCGTTTTGCTTCAAAAACCGTAAAAACCACAATCGCTCCTGTTTGATTTTTATCAAAATTTTGGGTATGGCAAGCAACATTTTACCCGCAGGAAATAACCGGGATCATCCGGGTAGTATGCCCCAAACCCCAGTCCAGCGGGCATACCAGCAGTAAGGGTTTTTTCTTATTGTCCGTAATTTTCTCGTTGGGAATCAATTTGGGGTACTCTATTTGATATAAAAAACATTAATTTTAGAAGACCAAGATATGAAGAAGGTCAGCTATAGATTGTTTTTTTTGGTTACATTTATTAGTATCATCGCTGTTGGTTGCACCGGAAGCCGCGCTATGGGCGGCTCATCGAAAAAGTGTGGCTGCGGCTTAAATAAAGGCTTTGTCGGTTATTAAAATCCTGGAAAGAGATGAAAACACCTAATCGCGATTTGCTTGTACTGGTTAAGGATAGCCGCCTCGATAAAGAGGCCATCGAGTTCGAGCTGGAGCAACTGAACCAATTGTTATTTGTTTTCGAAACTGTCGATAATTTCTGCGTTGCTCACGAAGTTTTTGATCTTAACCGTTACAAGATCATTCACCATGCTAAAACCATCAGGGATGTGATGAATCAAAAGGATCTTAAGCCTTTTGTTTTTATTTCGAATAAAAACTGATTCCTTCTATCTCCTTCCGACAGATTATCCCCGGTGCGCTTCGATTTATAGTATTATCCTTTTCAAGGCATCCCGGAGCTTTCCAAGCATCTCATCAATGTTTTCTATTTTGCATGTGCCCACGCTGAGCCTGTACCAGGGCGAGTTTTTGGCTGCGCCAAACGCATAGAATGGAACAATTGCCAGCCCGGCTTCATCCAGCAGGTATTGCGTTACATCAGCCTGTGTTGCAATCACTTTCCCGTCTGATGTTGTTTTACCTGCAAAATCAATTTTTATGGTGAGATAGATGGCGCCTTCGGGTTCAATGGCGTCTACCGGCAACTTTTCTTTTTTCAGATTCATGAAACCGTCATAAATTTTTCTCAGGCGCGCTTCCACTTCCGATTTGAAATGTTTCAGGTGGCGGGTAACATTCTCTTCCTGTAAAAGATATTTCGCGACGGCTTTTTGCTCAGCCATGGGTGCCCAGGCCCCGATATGGGTGAGAATAGCTTTCATCTTGGCGATCACGCGTTCCGGTCCCATGGCCCATCCCACGCGCACGCCCGTAGCGGAAAATGCTTTACTGATAGCGTCGATGAAGATGGTGTACTGCTTCATTCCGGGATTCAGTGAAACCGGGTTGTAATGTTCTATTTTTCCGAAGGTGAGCTGCCAGTACATCTGATCGTAGAGAAGATATAATTTTTTTTCATCTTCTTTACGGGAGGCATTCTCTTCCACCACCATGGCGCAGATAGCCGAAAGGTCTTTTTTGCTGATGGTTGTGCCGGTAGGATTCTGTGGGGAACAAAGCGAGATCAGCGATGCGCCTTTAATATGCGGGCGGATATCGTCAACTGTGGGCATAAACTTATTATCTGCGCTCGCCTCGATTACCACGTGTTCGGCCTTTACAAAATGAGAGTAGTGGTTATTGTTCCAGGAAGGAGCAGCGTAGATCACCTTATCGCCTTCATCGCAGATGGCGCGGTATGTTCCGTATATCAGGGGTCTGCCGCCGGCCGCCACCAGAATTTCCTTTGGCGAATAATCAAGATGCTCGCGCTTGCTAATGAATGTGGAGATCGACTCGCGCAGATCGAGATTGCCTTCTGCTGCGGGATAATTGGTAAAATGATTGCGGTATGCTGTAACTATTTCGTCTTCCAGTTCTTTTGGTATCGGAAAAACAGACGGATCAAAATCACCGACGGTGAAATTATATATCTTCTGCCCCTGTCTTATTTTTTCGCGGATGTCTCCGCCGAGCTTAACAATTTCTGATCCTATAAGTGTTTCCGAGAGGTGTGAGAGTTTCATGGCGCAAAATTATTTTTCTCTTTCCACAATTCATTAAATGTTTTTTGGGGAAAGTGAAGCGCTGCGCGATGCTTTGTCCAGCCCTTGAATAATTTATTGATCATCCAGTTTTTTATATTCTGATTGCCGCTATTCATCAGTTTTCGGCTGAGGCTGGCTTTTTTCCATACTTTCCATGCAATTTTTTCCTGCAGGGATGCCGAACCCTGTTCAACGGCTTCGCCCCTGTTCTCCAGGAGCAACTCATGCAGGTTGATCTTTACCGCGCAGACCTCGGTGCAGTTTCCGCAAAGCGAGGAAGCGTAGCTGAGGTGTTTCCATTCACCGAGATTGCGCATCTGGGGGGTAATCACCGATCCGATGGGGCCGCTATAGGTGGTGCCATAGGCGTGGCCGCCGATGTTTTTATAAACGGGGCAGGCGTTGAGGCAGGCTCCGCAGCGGATACAGTAAAGGCTCTCTCTTGTCTTTTCGTTCTGAAGAATATTTGTGCGGCCATTATCCAGGAGGATCACATACATTTCATCAGGTCCGTCGGTTTCGTTCGGTTGTCTTGGGCCGCTGATCACGCTGTTGTAAACCGTGATGGTCTGTCCCGTTCCGTAAGTGGACAGCAGGGGCCAGAATAAGCCCAGATCGGTAAACGAAGGAATTATTTTTTCAATGCCGACAATAGCGATATGGGTTTTGGGAAATGCACTGCTTAATCTCGCATTTCCTTCGTTTTCGGTGACAGCGATGCTGCCGGTATCGGCGATCAGAAAATTGGCGCCCGTAACGCCCACTTCTGCTTCCACGTATTTTTTCCTGAGCTTCTCCCTGGCTACAAGCGTCAATTTTTCCGGTGAAAGGTTGGCCGGGCAATCGAGTTTTTCATAAAATAATTTTGCAACGTCTTCCTTGCTTTTATGCATGGCGGGCGTAACGATATGATAGGGCGGCTCGCCATCCAGCTGCTGGATATATTCACCCAGATCCGTTTCTATGCTTTCAATATTATTATTTTCCAGGAATTTGTTGAGATGGATCTCTTCTGTTACCATGCTCTTACTTTTCACCAGCGTTTTGCATTGGCGGTTTTGGCAGATCTCCAGAACGGCGTTAAGTGCTTCTTCCGTGGTTTCGGCCCAGATCACTTTGCCACCGCGGGCGGTAAAGTTTGATTCGAACGCCTCAAGATAATAATCAAGCGATTCGAGGGTGCGCCACTTAATATTTTTAGCTCTTTCACGCGCAAGATTGACATCAGTAAATTGCTGCTTTCCGAGGGGTACGGTATTGTTGTACTTCGAAATATTGAAATTTACTTTGAAGCGATGGTCGAGGTCTGCGGCCTTGATCGTGCTTTTGGCGATAAATGTGGCGGATGTATTATTCATCCCTTTCTATTTGGACAATAATTTGGTTTTTGAATGTTCTGCGGCTGCCTGCTCGAGGGCATGATAAAATTCTTCACCGAAGGCGCGTATGATAGGCTCTTTCAGAAATTCATATACCGGCACTTTCAATTTGCGGCCCTGGATACAGGCAGGATTGCAGAGTTTTTCCCTGGGTTCGTAGTTTAGCCGGTCAAATTCGCCCTTTTTATTTGTTTTATTGGCGATAATGGGATACAGATGGCAGCTGATTGGTTTTTTCCAGCTTATTTTTCCATCGCGGTAAGCCTGTTCAATGCCGCATTTAATTATACCGTAGTTATCACGAAATCCATATACGCACATTTTACCTTCAATGGTTGGCGTTACCCAGCCGAAATCGCGGTCATACACATATCTGCCGCCTTTTTCTATGCAGCGGACGCCTTCTTTGGTAAGATAAGGCTTAACTATTTCGTATACCTCGTTTAAAAGTTCGAGCTCCTCTTTTTCGAGAGGGGCGCCGGCATCACCGTCTTCGCAGCATCCGCCCTTGCATTTCATGAGGTCGCAAACAAATTGCGCTTCAACCACATTATCGCTCACCAGCACGTTGTCGATCGCTATCATGATTACAAATTTAAGGATGTTTGGTTCATGCAGAAGCGAAGAAGTATCGTTTCCTGTTTCACGCAAAGACGCAAAGTGAGCGCCAAGCCGCGAAGATCCTTTGCTCCTTTGCGTGAAAATGCTTACACCAATTGAATATCAAAATTTACCAGCTCAACAAATTGCCGGATCCGTTCGTCAATATCTTTTTTCGTAAGGACCTTTAATTTTTCGGGACCGAATTTTTCAACGCAGTAGGAAGCCATCGCCGAGCCGACAATTATTGCCGTCTTCATGTTTTGAAAAGAGATGTCTTTTGTTTTGGCGAGATGGCCAATAAAACCTCCGGCAAAGGTGTCGCCTGCGCCTGTAGGATCGAATACTTCTTCCAGCGGGAGGGCGGGGGCCACAAACACCTGGTTTTCGTGAAACAGCAATGCTCCGTGCTCGCCTTTTTTGATGATCAGGTAGCGCGGTCCCATTTTCAGGATGGTATGGGCCGCTTTCACCAGCGAAAATTCGCCACTGAGCTGCCGGGCTTCGCTGTCGTTCACCATCAGCACATCGACCCGTTTGAGCACTTCCTTTAATTTTTCCATGGCAATGTCCATCCAGAAGTTCATGGTGTCCATCACGATCAGCTTCGGGTGTGTCTTCAGCTGGTCGATCACTTTAAGCTGTACAACGGGGTCGAGATTGCCCAGCATCAGGAATTCCGATTGCTGGTAGCTGTCGGGGATAACGGGGTTGAAATCGGCCAGCACGTTCAGATCCGTTACCAGCGTATCCCGCGTATTCATATCGAGATGATATTTGCCGCTCCAGAAAAATGATTTTTTACCTTTCACTTTTTCGACGCCATCGAAATCAACACCGCGTTTGCCCAGGTCGGCAAGCTCCGATTCAGGATAGTCTTCCCCAATGATAGACACCTGGTGAATGGGTTTCACAAAATAGCTGGCTGTGTAGGCAACATAAGTGGCGGAACCGCCGATAATTTTATCTGTTTTTCCAAAAGGGGTTTCGATTGCATCGAAAGCCATGGTGCCGACAACGATCAGAGACATAGTGAGCGTTTGTTTTTAAATGATTTGCAAACCTAGTGGAAATTTCCAGACTTCCTATATTTGGGCCATATCTGATCATGGCAGCAAACAAAAGCAAAAAAAACAGCCCCCGCAAAGAGGTGATCCTCGAAAAAGCGGCACATCTTTTCCGGAAACATGGATTTAACGCGACTTCCATGCGCGATCTTGCGGAAAATGTGGGCGTGGAAGCCGCGAGCCTTTATAATCATATCAGCTCAAAAGCCGAGCTGCTCCAGGAGATCTGCTTTCGCATAGCCAATAATTTCACTGCGCAGATGGATGAGATCATAGCCGCAGATTTAACGGCCATAGGAAAGATTGAGGCTATTCTGCGGTTTCATATCCGGCAGATGGTTCATAATTTTGAAGAAGTATATGTGAGCGACAGGGAATGGAAACATCTTACCGATCCTTATCTTTCCAATTTTAAAAATCAGCGCCGTACGCATCGCCAGCGCATTGCAGCGATCATAGAAGAGGGAATTCGCAGAAAGGAAATAAAAAAAATTGATGCACCCACGGCAGTGCTCATCCTGCTGCATGCGGTAAGCGGTATTGAATCGTGGCACCGCAGCAAACAAAAGATCTCCGGTGAATTGCTCGAGCAAAACATGATCCTGATCCTGGTGGATGGATTAAGAAATTAATGATAATTTTATTGCTCAATCGCTTACCACGTGAGTCAATTTCATTCGCTTGCCATTAAAGATATCCGGCGGGAAACGCCGGAATGCGTGTCCATCGCATTTGATATTCCGGAACATTTAAAAGAACAATACCGGTTTCAGCCCGGCCAGAATATTACGTTGAAAACCACTATTGCAGGAGAGGAGGTCAGAAGGTCATATTCAATCTGTAGCAGTCCGCTCGATAATGAACTACGCGTGGCAGTGAAGAAAATAGCAGAAGGGAAATTTTCGATACACGCCAATCATCATTTGCGTAAAGGAGACAGGATAGAAGTGCTGCCGCCTTCGGGCAAATTCAATCCGCATTTAAAAAAGGAACAGAAAAATAATTATCTCGCCATCGCTGCCGGCAGCGGTATTACGCCTATTATTTCGATAATTAAAACAACGCTGGCCACAGAACCGGATAGCCGGTTTACGCTGGTGTATGGCAACCGCTCGCGCGGAAATATTATTTTTAAGGAGCAACTGGAGGGGTTGAAAAATAAATATATGAACCGGTTCGTGGTTCATCATGTGTTTAGCCGGGAGATGACGGACGCGGAGGTGAATCACGGTCGCATCGATGCCCTGAAATGTGAATCGCTGATGCCCTGGCTGATCAACCCCGAAAATATCGATCAGGTATTTATCTGCGGCCCGCAGGAAATGATTTTCAGCACGAGAGACTGGTTGCGGGAAAAAGGCCTGCAGGCAAATCAAATTCATTTTGAATTATTTACCGTTCCCGGGCAAAAAATAAAATCCGCTACGGCTTTATCTGCTGCGGTTGCCGGCAAGGTGTGCGATGTGTCGTTGAAACTGGATGGTAATACGATCCATTTCAAATTGCCTTTTGCCGGCTCTTCCGTTTTGGATGCCGCTCTGTTGCAGGGGGCCGACCTGCCCTTTGCCTGCAAAGGCGGAGTCTGCGCCACCTGCCGCGCTAAACTGGTTGAAGGACAGGTGGAGATGGACAATAATTATGCGCTCGAGTCCGAAGAATTGGAGCAGGGCTTTATCCTCACCTGCCAGTCGCATCCTTTAACGGATAAGGTGGTTATTGATTTTGATGTGAAATAAATACAATTGGGCATAAGGCCCAATCAACTAATGTCGATTCTCTAATACCAAATGATGCTTTCCCGCCCTTAATTGTTTCACTGGCGCAGCACTGCCCAGTCGCAAACTTGCAGTAGAGCCTGATAGGTGAACCTGGCAACTGCGGAAAGCCGGTGTTTCAGATGGAATGTTTTGTTGCAAGAGCCTCAACCGATTGTCATCGAAATAAACTTTGCCACTAACAACCGTTAGCGTATCCGGCACTAAATATTTATCTTTGAGCTCTAACCATTTGCTTCTGATGAATTCAGCACAGGAAATATTCGACGATAAGGTGGATAATGACATCCGCATCGAGCCGAAAGACTGGATGCCGGATGATTATCGCAAAACATTGATCCGGCAGATTTCCCAACATGCGCATTCCGAAATCGTCGGGATGTTGCCTGAAGGTAACTGGATCACGCGTGCCCCTTCATTAAGAAGAAAAGCGACGCTGATTGCAAAGGTTCAGGATGAAGCGGGGCACGGCCTCTATCTTTACGCCGCCGCAGAAACACTTGGCATCAGCCGCGATGAGATGATCGCGCAGCTTCATAACGGAAAAGCCAAATATTCTTCTATATTTAATTATCCCACATTAACCTGGGCCGATATTGGTGCAATAGGCTGGCTGGTTGACGGGGCGGCGATTATGAACCAGGTTCCATTGTGTCGCGCTTCGTATGGGCCCTATGCGCGGGCAATGGTAAGGGTGTGCAAGGAAGAATCGTTTCACCAGCGCCAGGGTTTCGAGATATTGTTCACCTTAAGCCGCGGAAGCGAGGCACAGAAAGCCATGTGCCAGGATGCGATAAACAGGTGGTGGTGGCCTTCGGTAATGATGTTTGGCCCGAACGATGATGCGTCGCCGCATACCGCGCAGAGTATGAAATGGAAGATAAAACGCTTTTCAAATGATGAGCTCAGGCAAAAATTTATTGATATCTGTGCTGAGCAGATTAAAACACTGGACATGCAGATTCCCGATGCAGATCTGAAATGGAACGAGGAGCGGGGACACTACGATTTTGGAAAAATAAACTGGGATGAATTCTGGAATGTTGTCAATGGCAATGGCCCATGCAACAGGGAGAGGCTGGCGGCCCGGATAAAAGCTCATGAAGAGGGAAGGTGGGTACGCGATGCAGCCCTTGCTTTTGCAGAGAAAAGAAAAACGCAGCGGGCGTGATGGCGTGGTATGAACTTTTTACAGGAAAAGCTTACGGTGAGGCACATCTGATCATTAATAAAAAATACATGTGATGACACACGAGTGGCCGTTATGGGAAATATTTATCCGCAGCAAGCAGGGGCTCGATCATAAGCACGCAGGCAGTTTGCATGCGGCCGATGCGCAGATGGCGATTGAAAATGCGCGTGATGTATATACCCGCAGGCAGGAGGGCGTAAGCATCTGGGTGGTGGAGAGTAGATATGTTCACGCATCTAATCCCGATGAAGCAGACTCTTTGTACGATCCGGCAAACGATAAAGTGTACCGGCATCCTACCTTCTATGAGCTCCCGATCGAGTTGAAACATATTTGATAAGTTAAAAGTTAAGATCCAAAACGTTGAATGAGTAGAATTTAAGAGTGATTTTCACTTTTAACTTTTAATCTTCTCTAAGATGCAAGATAAATTAATCACATACACTCTTCATCTCGCCGATAATGCGCTTGTGCTGGGCCATCGCAACAGCGAATGGACAGGCCACGGGCCCATTCTTGAACAGGATATCGCCCTGTCCAATATCGCACTGGATCTTATCGGCCAGGCCAGGAATTTGTATCAGTATGCAGCAGAACTGACCGGTGATAACGCTACAGAAGATTCGCTCGCTTACCTGCGCGGTGCAAATGAATATAAAAACAATCTGCTGGTAGAACAGGATAATGGCGATTGGGGAAGAACCATTCTCAGGCAGTTTTTATTTAGCGCTTATCAATACCCGTTATATCAGCAATTATATAAAATAAGCGATGTGCGTTTATCGGCCATTGCAGAAAAATCATTGAAAGAAGTGACCTATCATTTACGCTGGAGCAGTGAATGGGTGATAAGGCTCGGACAGGGAACGGAAGAAAGCTCGCGCAGGATGAACAGTGCCGTGAATGAATTATGGAAATATTCTGGTGAGCTGATAACAGCTACCGAATGGGAAAGAGAATTGCATATAGACATGAATATGGTTGCGGAACATTTTAATGCACGCGTAAGTAATATATTTTCGGAAGCCGCGATCGCTATTCCTTCCAATGTTGAAATGATTTATGGAGGAAAAGAATCGAAACATACCATGAGCCTGGAAAAAATGCTTCAGGAAATGCAATATATGCAACGAACTTACCCCGGAGTAGAATGGTAGCGTATGAATATTGTTGATGAACATATTGCAGAAGAAAAAAAGATCAGGGAAATCATTAACTCCGTACCCGATCCTGAAGTGCCGGTGCTTACCATCGACGACCTGGGCATTATCAGGAGCGTTCAGGTGACACAGCCTGCTCAAAGGGTGGAGATCATTATTACTCCTACTTACTCCGGATGCCCGGCAATGGATGTGATTCGTATGCATATCCGGATGTTGTTGTTGAAAGAGGGGTATTCGGAAATAAAAATCAGCACTGTTTTATCTCCGGCATGGACAACGGAATGGATGTCGGAAGCAGGAAAGCAGAAATTAAAATCCTATGGGATTGCGCCGCCGGGAAAAATGCATGAAAACAAGAATATTTTATTTGAGGAAAAAGAAAATGTGCAGTGTCCTTTGTGCAACTCATTTAATACGCGATTAATCAGCGAATTCGGTTCCACCGCATGCAAATCATTATACCAGTGTAATGATTGTGGTGAGCCATTCGATTATTTTAAATGTCATTAATACATTATGTCGGAAGTTTTAATGGAAATAAATAATGGCGTGGCAGTAATTACGCTGAACAGGCCGGACAAGCTAAATTCATTCACAAGGGAGATGGCCCTGCTGTTGCAGAAATACCTGGATGATTGCGCGGTTGATAAAACGGTGAGGGTAGTGTTGCTTACGGGGGCCGGAAAAGCTTTCAGCGCAGGCCAGGACCTGGCCGAAGCAGCTGATCCCGGCGGACCTGGATTGGCAAAAATATTACCGGAGCAGCTGAATCCTGTCGTACTTAGAATAAATAACCTTGCGAAGCCTGTTCTTGCTGCTGTAAATGGTGTGGCTGCGGGTGCAGGCGCAAATATTGCGTTAAGCTGTGATATCGTTATTGCGACGGTATCGGCCTCATTTATCCAGGCCTTTTCAAAAATCGGGTTAATACCCGATAGTGGCGGCACTTACATTCTTCCACGGCTTATCGGGTATCAGAAAGCTTCAGCGTTGATGATGCTGGGTGAAAAGGTGAGCGCGGAAGAAGCAGAACGGATGGGAATGATCTATAAAGTGTTTAATGATGATGTGTTTAAAGAAGAGGTGATGAGGATCGCTGCTACGCTTGCACAAATGCCGACAAAGGCATTGGCGCTTACCAAACAGGCAATGCAGCGCTCGGTAAAAAATAATATGACTGAACAGCTCGACACCGAGAACGAATTGCAGCGTATAGCAGGGGCTACCAAAGATTATGCTGAAGGGGTGAAAGCGTTTATGGAAAAAAGAAAACCTTTATTCACCGGCGAATAACATGTTTTACAAGTACAGCCATTTTATTCCTGTCGTGCATCCTTCGGCTTTTGTGCATCCGCAGGCCGCCGTGACGGGCAATGTGATTATCGGAAAAGATGTATACATTGGTCCCGGTGCGGCCATACGGGGCGATTGGGGAGGAATTATTATCGAGGATGGCTGTAATGTGCAGGAAAATTGCACGATTCATATGTTTCCCGGAACGACCGTTGTGCTAAAAGCGGGTGCACATATTGGGCATGGCGCTGTAATTCACGGTGCGGTCGTTGGAAAAAATTCGCTGATAGGAATGAACAGCGTGGTGATGGATAATGTGGAATTGGGTGATGAATGCATCGTCGGTGCATTGTCCTTTATAAAAGCGGATGAAAAAATTCCTGCGCGGAGCCTGGTAGTGGGCAATCCTGGAAAAATAATAAGACAGGTTACCGATGAAATGATGCGCTGGAAAACCGAAGGCACTGCCTTATATCGATCTTTACCGGCAGAAATGCGCGCCCATTGGCATCCCTGCTGTGAGCCTCTGAATGAAATACCCCCTCAGCGTGATTTGCAGCAGCGTTTCTATAAAACCTGGAACGAAACGAAATAGTGTAACTTGCGACCCGGATGGAGAAGTCGAATTTCATAGATTATATCAGGGTCTTTTGCCGGAGCGGACATGGGGGTGCTGGCAGCAGCCATTTTCTCAGAACCAAATTTAATGCAATGGCCGGCCCCGACGGGGGCGATGGTGGCCGCGGCGGGCATATCATTCTGAGAGGAAATAAAAATCTCTGGACCTTACTGCACCTGCGCTACTACAAGAACGTGCACGCAGAAAACGGTGAAAATGGAAGTGGTAATAATTCTACCGGCAGGGCAGGCAAAGATGTGATCATCGAAGTGCCGCTGGGAACAATTGCACGGGATGAGGAAACCGGTAATCTGGAAGCGGAAATTCTCGAAGATGGCCAGGAAATCATCTGGCTGAAGGGTGGCCGCGGCGGACAGGGAAATGCACGGTTTGCCACCGCTACCAATCAGGCTCCGGAGCATGCGCAACCCGGTGAGCCCGGCAGCGAGGGCTGGAAATTAATGGAACTGAAAGTTCTTGCCGATGTGGGATTGGTAGGATTTCCTAATGCCGGTAAATCGACACTGCTTTCAGTGATTACTGCCGCAAAGCCGAAGATCGCCGATTATGCATTCACCACGTTAACACCCCAGCTCGGTATTGTGGAATACCGTGATGGAAAAAGTTTCTGCGTAGCAGACCTCCCGGGAATTATTGAAGGCGCTGCCGAAGGCAGAGGGTTGGGACACCGGTTTTTGCGGCATATCGAGCGCAATCCCGTTTTGTTATTCTTGATTCCTGCCGACAGCGATGATCCTGCAAAAGAATTTGAAGTGTTGCTGAATGAGCTGAAAGAATACAACGAAGAATTATTGCACAAGCAATTTATTATCGCTATTAGCAAAAGCGATATGCTCGATGATGAATTAAAAGCGGATATCGAAGAGAGATTACCTAAAAATATTCCACATATATTTATTTCTTCTGTAACGAATCAGGGCCTAACCGGGCTGAAGGACCTGATCTGGAAAACATTGAACAGAAAGGAAGGAAATTAGCCTCTTATTATCTTATCTGTATTATCTAAGACTTTGAGTGGGCCGCTTTAACCTGCAAAACGAAATCGATCGGTACGTTGACGAGTTGGGCTATTTCTTCCGGGGAGTGACTGGTGTTCAGAAGAAGGTAGTTTACGAATGCGGTATTTCTTTCTTCCGTGGCTTTGCTGAGGCCTTTTTCAATACCTTTTTCCAGTCCCTGTTTGAGGCCCTGCTGAAAACGGATGCTTTTGCTGTCGTCTAATATAAATGCCATATTTTTTTCCTCCTCTATGATGATGTCCTGGAAACCTTTTAATTCTGATAATACTTCGAGCTGAACAATTCTGCGGCTTAATTCCGATGGATCGTTTCCAAGCAGTGTATGCAATTTAGATAAAATTTTCCTGACCTGCAATCGGGCCTCTTCGCGTGAGGGTCTGCCGGCCAGTATGGAGATAATCAGTTCATCGGGGATGTCGGATTGCAGTAATTTGTCGGCGCTGTAATCGGCCAGGTCAATTAACCGATACCCGAAAGACAGGCTGCCATGCTGAATCGCTGTGGGCATATTGATTTTCCTGCTGCCGGTGTAGATCACTACTCCCCGCACGGGCAGATTATATTTATCGAATAGCAGGGCATGGTGCAGCAGCATGCGGGCAGGCATGCGGGGCTCGTTGGAGGTCTGCCATTCGATATGATAAATGCATTGCTGTCCATCTTTCCAACGCACCCTGAGCAGCACGTCGGCTTCGCGCTCCAGGGTACGCTGCATTTTTCTGGGCAGCAGCGTTACTTCGGCATCTTCTTCAAGAAGCTGTATCCACCGGATCATTGCCGGGGTGAGCGGCTGTACATCCTCCTGTATGATGCGATCGAATTTGTTCATGTATGACCGCTAAATTATAACGGTGTCTATGCACGGCAACGGTAAAAAAGCGGTAATCGCAACGTTTTTTCACGTGAGAGAGGGTGTATCTGAACAATTGATCAGGTCAATTTACAAATGACAAATTTCCTGTACTTTGCCACTCTTAAATTATGGTCAAATGAAAAGAATACTATTATCGCTTACTCTCGTGGCTGCGTTGTTTCGCAGTTATGCGGACGAAGGCATGTGGCTGCCCATGCTCCTCGGGCAGCAGGTGTACAACGACATGGTGAAACGCGGCCTGAAACTCACAAAAGAACAACTCTACAGCGTTAACAAAGCGTCAATCAAAGATGCTATTGTCATATTCGGTGGATTTTGTACCGGTGAGATCGTCAGCAACCAGGGCCTGATCTTCACTAATCACCATTGCGGCTACGACATTATCGCTTCTTCCAGTTCCGTAGAAAAGAACTATCTGCGCGATGGATTCTACGCAAAAAGCAAAGCCGAAGAAATACCCGCACAGAAACTCTATGTAGAATTTTTATTGCGCATCGATGACGTAACCAAAAGAGTGGAAGATTCATTGAAAGGGCTCTCCGGCATGGACCGCGCCGCTAAACAGGCATCCGTGCTTGCTACACTCAACGCCGAATATTCTGATCCCGGAAAGAGTGTCTTCACACGCATCAGCCCACTATTTAAAGGCAACCAGTTTCTTGCTTTTGTGTATCAACGCTACAACGATATCCGGCTTGCCGGAGCCCCTCCAGAAAGTGTAGGAAAATTTGGTGGCGACACCGACAACTGGGAATGGCCAAGACATACCGGCGACTTTTCCGTGTTCCGCGTTTATATGAGTAAAGACGGAAAGCCTGCGGGCTATTCTCCCGAAAATGTTCCGTTTAAACCAAAATGGTTCCTCCCGGTTTCCATAAAAGGAGTTAGAGATGGCGATTATGCTATGATCTATGGCTATCCCGGTGGCACCAACCGCTATGAAACATCTTACGGCGTGAAACAAAAGATCGATATTTCAAATCCTTCTCTCGTTGCACTTCGCGACATGCGCCTGAAATATATGATGGAAGAAATGAGAAAAGACCCCGCTATAAAACTTCAGCTGGCATCCAGCTATGCTTCCATTGCCAATTACTGGAAATTCTTCGACGGCGAAACCAAACAACTGATCAAATACCATGTGTATGATCAGAAATTGGCCCAGGAAGAAAAGTTTATTAAATGGGCGCAGGGAAAGCCTGAGTATGAAAATATTTTTACCGACCTCGCAAAAGCATATGATGCCTGGACACCTTATGCCAAACAACAGGTATATATTAATGAAGGCATTTTCGGTTCACCGCTGATGGCTTTTGCCGGTACGTTGCAACAGGTAGAGAATGCAATCGTAAAGAGCGGAAAATCGGCAGACATTGCCAGGGCTGTTGAAGCGGCTGATAAGGCGCGCACTGAATTTATTAAATCAGAAAATAAGGCCTCAGATCAGAAAATACTGGGCACGGCCCTCCTGATGTTTTATAATGATATCGATAAAAATCAACATCCTATCGGATTTTATGAATCCATCAAAGGAAGCTACGGCGATCTCAAAGACCCCGCTACTTATTCAAAATATGCAGCCGCTGTTTTTAATAACACATTTATACTGGATAATAATAAATGGAACGCTTTTGTAAAAAACCCTGACGGAAACACATTGCAAAACGATCCTGCCTATGCAACAGTCAACGCATTCCTCAGGAACTTCCAGGGAAAATATTTGCCGATGCTGCAATTGTTTAATGTGAAGAATGCCGATGCAGGGAGAGAATACCTGAAAGGCATAATGGAGATGGATACTGCAAAAGCGCGAAAAATGTACCCCGATGCCACATTTACCATGCGCGTGAGCTTTGGAAATGTGAAGAGCTATTCGCCCCGCGACGCGGTGAAATATGATTATAGTACTACCATGAAAGGTATGCTCGAAAAATATATTCCCGGTGATTATGAATTCGATCTAACCCCGAAATTCAGGGAAGAAGCAATGAAAAAAGATTTTGGTCAATATGCGGATAAGCAAAAGAAGGATCTTGTGGTTGGATTTATTACTACGAATGACATTACGGGCGGTAATTCCGGATCACCCGTTATCGATGCGAACGGCAACCTGATAGGTTTGGCTTTTGATGGCAATTATGAGGCGCTGAGCCATAAAATTGCTTTCGATAAAGACCTGAACAGGACGATCTGCGTGGATGTGCGGTTTGTATTGTGGTGTATCGATAAGTTGGGAGGAGCCAGTAATTTGATCAGCGAACTGAAGCTGGTGAAATGAGTCGTTGATCCTTTTGATGCCTTGGGCGGGATATAAAAATTGTATAATCAGCGCTAAGTCTTCTTGTATATCGCTTGGCGCTGATTATACCAGTATATTTAGCGGCAAGTTGATAAAAATACTATCTTAGCGCTGATTATATATTCATAATCAGCGCTAAGCCTATAGAGAATCATACTTAGCGCTAAAAATAGATGTAATGTTGCCTATTACCGGCCGGAAAGAAGAGCGGGAACTTCTTCTTAAGCAAATGGAAAGTGCTGAATCTCAGTTTATTGCGATATATGGGAGGCGCAGAGTGGGTAAGACATATCTAATAAGGCAGGTATATGGGGATCATATCGTCTTCCAGGTGACCGGTCTGGCAAACGCCGGCACGCTTCAGCAGTTATTAAACTTTTTCACAGTCCTGAAAGAGGCTGATGCAGCTATAGCTAGCCAGCATATCCCTGCCACGTGGTTCGAAGCATTTCAGATGCTGAAAAACCACTTGGAAAAACAAAAAGACGGTAAGAAAGTAGTATTCTTTGACGAATTGCCCTGGATCGATACTCCTAAATCAAATTTCATATCAGGGCTTGAACATTTTTGGAATTCCTGGGCCTCGGCCAGAAATGACATTATACTGGTCGTATGCGGCTCTGCAGCATCCTGGATGATCAATAAGCTGATTAAGAATACAGGAGGGCTGCATAACAGGGTTACGCAACGGATCAGATTACAGCCGTTTACATTGAACGAAACGGAAGCCTTCTTGAAAAGCAGAAATATTAATTTCGACCGCTACCAGATCATTGAATTATACATGGCTATGGGGGGCATTCCTTTTTATCTTGATAAGATTAGAGAAGGCAGAAGTGTATTCCAGGAGATAGATAGATTGGCATTTAACCCCGATGGGTTGTTGAATACAGAATTTGAGAATCTTTATCATTCATTGTTTAAAAGCGCGGAAAAGCATATTGAGGTCATTGAAATTTTATCAAAGAAAAGTAAAGGCCTTACGCGAGAAGAAATAGTAAAACAATTGAGCCTGACTGATGGCGGAACGCTTACCGGAATATTAAAGGAACTCGAGGAAAGTGGTTTTATCGCTAAAACATATCCATTTGAAAAAAAAATCAGAGACAGCCTGTATAGACTTACCGATCAGTATTCATTATTTTATTTTAAGTTTATTAAAGATCATAAATCGGCTGGAGAGGGATCCTGGCTGAGCAGAGTTGATAGTCCCTCCTGGAGGGCCTGGAGCGGTTATGCATACGAAAATATTTGCCAGCTTCATATCAAAGAAATAAGAAAAGCGCTGGGTATCAGTGGGGTGTACACTGAATTATCATCCTGGATCGACAGGAAACGCTCCGTTCAGGTTGATCTTGTCCTGGATCGACGGGATCGCATCGTTAATCTATGTGAAGTGAAATTTTCGCAGAGCGAATTTGTTATCACGAAAAGTTATGAAGAGGAATTGCGAAAAAAAATATCAGTGTTTAAGGATGAAATGAAGGCTAGAAAATCTGTTTTTTTTACGATGATCACGACATATGGTCTGAAACCCAACACATACACTACAGGTTTTGTTCAAAATGTAATCACCATGAATGATTTGTTTTGAAAGTAATATATGGTTGTTTGATCAATGGTTATTGCTTGTAACAAGCGCGTTAGTACCAAGGCAAGGTTACTTTTTCGCGATCATAAACCGCTCACCGTAACTTACTTCGGATTCCAGTTCCACAAATGCAGGCAGGCATACGTTCTGTAGGGCGCCCATTTCTGTGAGATGCGTGCCATCTCTTCCTTTAATTTTTTCTTATCTGTTTTATCAACTTTATACAACGTTGCAATTCCATTCTGGATGCCCAGGTCGTCGGGAGAAAATACGTCTTCGCGGCCCAGCGTGAACATCAGCAGCATTTCTACCGTCCATCTTCCTACGCCTTTTATCGGTACAAGGTATTCGATCACTTCTTCGTTGCTCATCTTCGATAGTTTCTTTGCATCCATGCCATGTTCGATGGCAAACTGCGCTACGTTTTTAACATAGCCCGCTTTCGCACCGGACAGGCCAATTGCCCGCAGTTTTTCAAGCGGAGTATCGGCAATCTGTTGTGGCGTAGGCTCTTTGCCTCCGTATAATTCCAGGAATCGTTTAAATATTACCTGTGCAACTTTAGTAGATAATTGTTGCGACATTATCGAGGCGCATAGCCGGAGCGGAACATTTTTTTTCTTCTTCAGTTCTTTTTCACCCTGTTGTTCAATTAATTTTCTGAAACGCCTGTCTTTCGATAAATGTTCAATATATGGATGAGGCATAACGCGGCGGTTAATTCACGGTATAGCTGACATTGCCATCTTTTTCATCTTTCAATGCGATGCCCAGTTCGCTGAGCTGGTTACGGATCTTATCGGATGTGGCATAGTCTTTTTTTGTACGCGCTTCCCTGCGCAGTTCGATCAGCAGCTTCATCACCCCGTCCAGCTTTCCATCTTCATCATCATGATTGTTGTGCAATCCCAGGATGTTTTCAAGATATTCCGTAAAACAGGATTTCATCATTTTAATTGTGGCGGAAGAAAGCACATCGTATGGCAGGTGTTTATCATGAATCGCGTTGATCACCGGTACAATCTCGAATAAATTGGCGAGCACTTTCGCGGTGTTGAAATCATCGTTCATGAACTCATCCAGTTCATTGAGGAGACGTACAATCCTGCTGTCGAGTTCCGCATCTTTCGCCTCACTTACTTCAGGCAGCTCGAATTTCATGAGTAATTCATACGCGTCCCCCAATCTTTTCAACCCCTTTTCGGCGGCCTGCAGGGCTTCATTGCTGAAATCGAGCGTGCCGCGATAATGAGTCTGCAGAATGAAAAACCGGATCGTCATCGGGCTATAGGGTTTGCTCAGCAACGGATGTGTGCCGGCAAACATTTCGGTGAGCTTGATGGTATTGTTATAGCTTTTACCCATCTTCCGGCCGTTTACCGTGATCATGTTATTATGCATCCAGTATCGTGCAGGGGTATGTTTATTGCAGATGGTGCTTTGTGCGATTTCGCTTTCATGATGAGGAAATTGCAGGTCCATGCCGCCGCCGTGAATATCAAATTCTTTTCCCAGGTATTTTGTACTCATGGCCGAGCACTCAATATGCCACCCGGGGAAGCCCGCGCCCCATGGACTGTTCCAGCGCATAATATGTTGCGGTGGCGCCGATTTCCATAAAGCAAAATCGGCTTTGTTTCTTTTTTCCTCCTGACCCTCCAGCGCTCTGGTTGTTTCCAGCAGATCGTCCACGATCCGGCCGCTTAGTTTTCCATAAGGATATGCGGCTGCATATTTTTCTACATCGAAGTATACAGAACCGTTTATTTCATACGCGTATCCTGCTTCAATGATCTTTTTGATCATATCGATCTGTTCAACGATATGTCCCGTAGCCGTTGGCTCGATGCTGGGCTCAAGATTATTCAATTCTTTCATTCCCCAGTGATAGAGATTAGTGTATTTCTGCACCAGTTCCATCGGCTCGAGCTTTTCAAGAACAGCTTTGCTGGAGATCTTGTCTTCCGCCTCCCGGCCCTCTTCTTCAAAATGGCCTGCATCGGTGATATTGCGTACGTAACGCACTTTATAGCCCAGGTGCATCAGGTAGCGGTAAACAATGTCGAAAGTGACATATGGCCTTGCATGCCCCAGATGACTCTCACCGCTAACCGTTGGCCCGCACACATACATGCCCACATGCCCGGGAGTAACCGGTTCAAAAATCTCTTTTTGCCTGGTATATGAGTTATAAACCTTCAGTGCCGACATTCGCTAGCTTTTCTTGTAAGGGTTGCAAAAATATGGATCAATTTTCAGTATCGGGCAGCCCGATATCGACGATCACGGGATAATGCTCCGAATAAGGTAAAAAATACCGTGAATATTGCAAAATATCGAAACGTTTGTCGGCCATCACATAGTCGATGCGCAGTGTGGGGATTATTTTCGCGAACGTGTGTCCCAGCCCTGCTCCTGCTTCCCGGAAAGCATCCTGCCGGTCGCCCTTTACTTTAAAATAGGTGTAGGAATTGGGAATGTCGTTAAAATCACCGCAGATAATGGCCGGATAAGGGCTCTGATCGAGGTATTTCCTGACCATGGCCACCTGATCGCTCCGGCTCTTATAGCCCTGCTTTAATTTTTTAACCACCGATTTGGAAGCCTCGTACATGCTATCGGCCGCGCTCCGGATGATCTGCAGATTGCGATAGTCGGTTTTTTGAAATAATACCGATTGAAGATGAGTGGTAAAAATGCGGATCTTTTTTTCATTTACGTTGAGATCGGCGCTGATAAAACTTTCATTTGCTTTCATCAGGAAAGGGCCGCCGTAACGAACATGAAAACTATCGGAGATAGGATATTTTGAATAAATCGCAATGCCGGCCAGAAACGAATTCTTCCACCCGAAATAATCATAGGCGATAACATGATAGGGATATCCCAGCCGGGTAATCTCGCGCTCATTGTTATAGTTCGGGCCCCTGTTGTTTAACTCCGCATATTCCTGAAAGCAAAGTACATCGGGATTCTGGGCAGCAATAAAATCGAACATATCCTTACGATAGGAAACCCTGTTTTTGTCTTCTTTTGTCTGCTCATCGAACCAGGTGACGTTCCAGGTGAGAATCCGCAATGCATGTTTTGGCTTTTCCGCCGTATTATTTTTTGCAAAATGAAATCCCACTAAAGCGCGGATATTATAATACCCTAAACTCATGCATACCAGCGGCAGCAGCACCCATTTCGACCGGAACAGTATCCAGCAAATAAGAAAGAACAGCATGATAAACAGCAGGAAGGGGAAGGTCAGCCCTAGCAGCGCAACAAACCACCATTGCTGTGGATTAAGAAAAGAGTTGCAGCAGCCGAGCAGAAAAAGTGCGGCAGCCACAATATTGATGATGATAAAGACCCGTTTGGTGATTTTGCGGAAGACAAAAGCCATGTCTAAAATTACAATTGTTCGTCTTCAGAAGCTTTTTTGAGAATTTCTTTTTCTTCATCCGTAAGGAAACGGTAGCCCTGCTGGTTGATCTTATCCAGGATCTCATCGATCCGTTTCTGGGTAACGTTGGCAACTTTTTTATACGGCTGCGTGCCCCTGGTATTGTAATGATTTTCGTGCCGGGCGGTTTTTTTCCATTCTTTTTTATCGGGATTAAAAAGATTTGAGCACCAGTCGAAGAAACTGTTCATCCATGCGCTCCAGTCGTTGCCCTTTCTTAACTGCAATACAAAGATAAATCCTATTGCCGCCCCGCCGATATGAGCAATATGCCCCCCTCCGTTTGCGGTGGGAATACTTGCAAAATCAATGATCACAAAAATAATGGTGATCACCCAAAGTGGTATCCCGCCGTTGAGCATTGGGAATACGCGGTAATCGGGCGCCAGCGTGGTGGTGGCGATGGCGATGGCCATTACGCCAGCGGAAGCGCCCTCGAGCGTACGGCCCTGTATACTGTTCGCAAGGCCGGGGAAAATATTATTCGCCAGCACAAACAGCACTGCGCCGGCAAAGCCACCATATAAGAACAACGGCACCAGCTTGCTGTTGCCGGCCAGGTCCTGCAGGATATAGCCAAATGCCCATAACCAGAGTACATTGCCCAGCAGATGGAAAACTCCATCGTGCATAAACATATAGGTGAGGATGGTCCAGGGCCTGTCGACCAGTTTGTTTATTTCAGCAGGAAGGGTAAACCAGTTGAAAATATTTTTATAATACGACTCGTAGCTCAGGCCGGAGAGATAATAGGCAATGTAGATGAATTTGAAAATGCAGAACGATAATGCCAGCACCGCCATCATCATTACCAGGGAGTTACCATCCTGCCCCAACAACATTCTTTTCCTGTAACGATCTTCCTGCAACACAAATTTTTTTTATGAATTTACGGAAGGAATTTAATAAAAATTCCTGCGGTTGTTTTTGTTCCAGTAGAGTACCAGTAAAAATCCTACCAGGCCACCTCCCAGATGCGCCCAGTGGGCCACCGTGTCGCCGGCGGAATTGTTAATCCCCAGCCAAAGTTCCATCACGGCATAGAAGATCACGAACCACTTGGCTTTTATCGGCAGAAAAAAATACACGTATATCAGGTTGTTGGGGAACAGGTAGCCAAATGCGGCCAGGCAACCGAATACGGCGCCGGACGCTCCCAGCGTGGCTGCATTGGCCTTTGCAAATAATCGCGCATACTGCTCCGTATACATCATATCCGCGGGCATGGCGCTGAGCTCCCGGAACGTGTCGCCCAGTTCATTGTATAAAACGCCAAGATGCAGGGCGGCAGCACCCAAACCACAACACATATAGAATATCAGGAATCTTTTCGATCCCCAAACATTTTCCAGTATGCTGCCGAACATCCAGAGCGCGAACATATTGAAGAATATATGTGGGAAATTGCCATGCATGAACATATGCGTCACAATCTGGTAGGGCTTGAAATAAACCGAACGGATATCATGGAGCGCAAAGAGATCTTCGAGATTGAAATTGGGATTGTGCGCAAATATGGTCTGCGCGAAAAAAACCAGCGCGTTGAAAATAATAAGATTTTTGATCACGGGCGGGATCGACTGAAAATTACTTATCCTAACATTTGCCATTATATACGGTTCTTATATTTGTTTCTGTGATTCGGAATAACTCTGGCGACGAAGTTAACCATTTACAAATTTCACCCTATCAATTTCAACTGAACAACATTCTCGATATGGTGCGTATGAGGGAACATGTCGACCGGCCTCACACGGGTGACTTTATATTTTTCTCCCAATAAATTCAGGTCGCGGGCCTGGGTGGCAGGGTTGCAGCTTACGTACACTACCAGCGGCGCTTCCATGCTGAGTATCTTCCTGGTCAGGGTTTCGCTCATGCCTGCCCTCGGAGGATCGGTGATGATCACATCCGGCCGGCCATGCTGCACGAAAAAATCATCATTGCACACTTCTGAAACATCGCCGGCGAAAAATTGCGCATGTTCGATACCGTTATACATTGCATTCTCTCTTGCGTCGTCGATGGCCTCCTTTACCATTTCCACGCCGATGATTTTTGACGCTTTATTGCTGAGAAATATGCCTATGCTACCCGTGCCGCAATACAGGTCATAAACAACTTCCCTGCCTGTCAGCTCTGCAAACTCGCGTGTGATGCGATAAAGATTTTCCGCCTGGCTGGTATTGGTTTGAAAAAAGGATTTCGGTCCGATCTTGAATTTATAATTCTCCAGGGTTTCGATCACAAACCCTTTTCCTTTATAGATGACAGGGTCGAGATCGTAGAGGCTGTCATTCTTTTTTTGATTGACAGTGTAAAGCAATGTGGTGATCGAAGGAAATTGCTGCGCAATATGTTCGAGCAGCGCTTCGCGTTTTTGTTTATTGTCGCTCCCAAAAACGATGTTCACCATTATCTCTCCCGTGCGGCATATCCTGAGCTGCATGGTGCGCATAAAGCCGCTGTGCTCGCGGATATCATAAAAGCTGTAATCGTTTTCCAGCGCAAACTGCTTAACGGCAAGCCGTATGGCGTTTGTCGGTTCGGCTTGCAGGTGACACTCAGCGATATCCACCACTTTGTCGAACAGTCCCTTTGCATGGAACCCCGCCACGTTCATTTGCGGGCTGATGGTTTCGTTGTGAAGTTCTGCGGGCAACAGGTATCGCTTATTGCTGAAAGTGTATTCGAGCTTGTTGCGGTAGCGGGTGACCGGCGACGCGCCGGCGATAGGCTCGAACTCCGGTAATGCGATCTTTCCTATCCGCTGCAGGTTATCGAGCACCTGCCTGTGCTTGTATTGGAGTTGCTTTTCGTAGGGAAGCATCTGCCACTGGCAGCCGCCGCAGACTCCGAAATGCTGGCAGAATGGCTTTACGCGGTCGTGTGAATAGGAATGGTAAAATACGGGCCGGCCTTCGGCCCAGTCTTTCTTGTTTTTTCCCAGGCGCACATCTACTGTGTCGCCTGGTACGGCTTCTTCGATAAAAACCACTTTCCCATCCACCCTGGCCAGCGATTTTCCTTCGGCTGCATAATCTTCCACCAGGATTTTCTCCAGGAGTATATTTTTCTTTTTTCGCACGCGGCGAAGATAATAATTACTTTTTCCCTTCGTAATTCTTCCCGGCCTGCTTTGCCTTCTCGAAATCGAGCACCACTCCATTGATGCAGTACCGCAACCCGGTTGGCGGGGGACCATCCTCAAAAACATGTCCCAGGTGTGATTTGCATCGTCCGCAGATCACTTCCGTACGCTTCATACCATGAGAATTATCCGCTTCGTAGATCACGCTGCCTTTGGAAACCGGCTGGTAAAAGCTGGGCCATCCGCAACCACTTTCAAATTTGGTATCGCTTAAAAAAAGCGGATTGCCGCAGACAGCGCAGTAGTAAGTTCCTATTTCTTTTGAATTTTCGTATTCGCTTGTCCAGGGTCTTTCCGTGCCCTTGAGGCGGGCAACGGAATAAACGTCTTTTGGCAGGATCTTTTTCCATTCCTCATCACTCAGGTTCAGCCTGGAAGTGTCTGTGTGTGAGTATGCGGGATTAAGCTGCTTTTTATCGTTTTCCATATGTTTTTCCTGATTTTTATCCTTTTGGGGTGTCTGGCTGCTGCATTGCTGCAAAAATGTTACCAGCAGCAGAGGTGTCAGCAATTTGAAAAAGTGGTTCATGATTCCAAATTTACGAAGGCTGACACTGAACAGGTGGGAGTGAAGATTTGACAGACCTTATATATTTGTTAAAGGATTTCAGCCGCCGTGGATTATATTTACCCTTAAAACCTATATAAACGCGCTGGCTTCATGTTTAATTTAATCTTATTTGGCCCCCCGGGAAGTGGAAAAGGTACTCAATCCGATAAATTAGTTGATAAATATGGTCTGGTTCACCTGTCAACCGGTAACCTGCTGCGGCAGGAGATCATGGATAAGACGAAGCTCGGGATGGAAGCCAAAGCGTTTATGGACAATGGCCAACTGGTGCCCGATTCGGTAGTGATAGGCATGATTCGATCGGCAATAGTGGCCAATCCCCATGCAAAAGGCTTTTTGTTTGATGGGTTCCCCAGAACGGTGGCCCAGTCGGAGGCGCTGGATGAGCTGCTGGCCGAGCATAAGGCCGGGATCAACATCGTACTGGCCCTGCAGGTCGGGGAACAGGAACTGATCGGAAGACTGCTGAACCGCGGCAAAACCTCGGGGAGAAGTGACGATGTGAATGAAGAGGTGATCCGCGCCAGGATCATGGAATATGAAAATAAAACGGCTCCTGTAGCGGGCTATTACGACACGGTGGGAAAAGTGGTGCGCCTAAAAGGCGAAGGGGATGTGGATGATATATTTGATGCTCTTTGCCGGGAGATCGACGCCAGAAGAGTACTGTAGCAGCGCGTGATTATTTTTTCAATACGGAATCCGCTTCGGCCACAGTTCCCAGAATATCTTCTTTGATTTTGTTCACCGTATTGATTTCGGCCTGGAGATAGCTGATGCGCTTTTCCTTATCGTCTTTTGCCGAATCGATGGAAAACGTTTCCATCCAGGTATTCATATTGTTTTCGGCGCTCTGCATTCTTTCAGCCAGCCCGCGCAGCGATTGCACCTGTCCCTGGCCGGCCACTTTTAACCGGGAAAGAGAATCGGCTTTTTCCGCAACCTGCTTTCGTAAGCCCGACAATTTGCCCATCTTCGCCATGGCCGCATCATGGCCGTTCATCACTGCCTGAAATAATGAATCTTCCTGCGATAATGTTTCTTTTGAATGCGAGTAACCATCGGTTCTTTCAGAAGAATTGTCGGAACAGGAGGCGAAGAATAAGCCCATTGCCGCTGCAAGAAGAAGATTTTTCATGACGCCAAAGATATAGCTATTTTCGTCCGGCAATATTTGCTTACCATGAATAAACTGAAAAATTACATCACCGGAAAATGGTTAGAAGGCGATGGAGAAGGGCAACCTTTGTTTAATGCCGTGAACGGCGATATGATCGGGCATGCTTCAACCCGCGGGCTTGATTTTGCTTCGGTACTTGACTATGCCAGAAAAACCGGCAATCCGGCATTAAGAAAAATGTCCTTTCACGAAAGAGGCCGGATGTTGAAAGCATTGGCACTCCACCTGCAGGGCCACCTCCATAAATTTTATTCGATAAGTTATAAAACCGGCGCAACAAAAGCCGATAGCTGGATTGATATTGAGGGCGGCATTGGCAATTTATTTTCCTACGCATCGCTGAGAAAGAAATTCAACGATGAACCTTTTCTCGTGGATGGCGAGCCGGTTGGTTTGAGTAAAGCGGGAAATTTTATCGGGCATCATATTTTAGTTCCGAAAGAAGGTGTAGCCGTTCATATCAATGCTTTTAATTTCCCTGTATGGGGCATGCTGGAAAAAATTGCTGTGAATTTACTCGCCGGCGTTCCCGCTGTTGTTAAACCTGCTACAGTAACTTCTTTTGTGGCAGAAGCCGTAATGCGTGAAATTATTGCATCGGATATTCTGCCCGCAGGCGCATTGCAGTTGATTTGCGGCCCGGCAGGCGATCTGCTGAACCATGTGCAGGCGCAGGATGTAATTACTTTCACAGGTTCCGCAGCAACGGGGATGAAATTAAAAGCAAATCCGGCTGTTCTGCAGAATAATGTTCCGTTTAACCTGGAAGCTGATTCACTGAACTGCATTGTTCTCGGGAATGATGTAGAGCCCGGTATGCCGGAGTGGGATATTTTTCTAAAAGAAGTGAGAAGAGAAATGACAGTGAAAGCCGGTCAGAAGTGTACTGCCATCAGGAGAATATTTGTTCCCGAAGATAAAATGGAGGACATGTGGATCGCCATTGCAAAATCATTGCAGCAGACTACCATCGGCAATCCGGAAAACGAAAACGTACGCATGGGCCCGCTGGCCGGGCAGGAACAGCGGGAAGAAGTAAGATCGCAGGTGAATAAATTGCTGGCATCCTGCCAGATTGTTTATGGCTCGCCCGATAATGTTGAGCTCATCGATGCAGATAATAAAAAGGGTGCTTTCATCAGCCCATTATTATTAAAAAATGAAAATCCTTTTCATTCGGAGGAACCACATAGTGTGGAAGCATTCGGCCCTGTAAGCACCATCATGCCTTATAAAACGAATGAGGGCGCGATGCAACTGGCAAAAATGGGCAGGGGCTCGCTTGTTTGTTCGATGGTAACGGCCGATAGTGCTATCGCAAAAGAATTTGTTTATGGAGCAGGCGCCTATCATGGAAGAATATTAATTCTTAATCGCGAATGCGCAAAGGAAAGCACCGGCCACGGCTCGCCATTGCCTACACTTATTCATGGCGGCCCGGGGCGCGCGGGGGGTGGAGAGGAAATGGGAGGTGTAAGAGGCGTAAAGCATTATATGCAGCGGGTCGCCGTGCAGGGATCGCCGAATATGCTTACCGCCATAACGAATGTGTATCATGCAAACGCAGCCGTACATGAAGATGAGAAGCATCCTTTCAGAAAATATTTTGAAGAATTAAAAATCGGAGACACGGTTATCACGCATAAGCGAACAATTACCGAAGCAGATATTGTCAATTTCGCCAATGTGAGCTGGGATCATTTTTACGCGCATACCGATCATACCTCGCTGGATGGAACGATATTTGAAAAACCGGTGGCGCATGGATATTTTATATTAAGTGCGGCTGCCGGATTATTTGTAGATGCGAAAAAAGGGCCCGTGCTGTTGAATTATGGGCTGGATGAATGCCGGTTTTTAAAACCGGTTTATGCAGGCTCCACAATAGGTGTTAAATTGACCTGCAAGGAAAAAACGACCCAGGATCAGAAAGAGGAGAACGATATTCCCAAAGGAATCGTGAAGTGGCTGGTGGAAGTGAAGGATGAATTAAATGAAGATGTTGCGCTGGCTACGATATTAACCATGGTAAAAAGAAAAAATAAATAAATATGTCTTCTTCAGAAGCAGCTTACGTAAAAACGGAAACCCACAGTTCGGTCACCACTATCGAATTCTTTCATCCGCAAAGCAATTCTTTGCCGGCAAAAATATTACATGATCTTGCCCGCGCCATTCATGATGCCGGCGTAAATCATAATACAAAAGTTATTGTTCTCCGGTCGGCCGGCAGTAAAGCATTCTGTGCCGGCGCCTCATTCGAAGAATTAACAGCAATTGATGATGCAGAAAAGGGAAATGAATTTTTCAGCGGATTTTCCCATGTTATCAATGCCATGCGAAAATGTCCGAAGCTGATCATCGGAAGAATTCATGGAAAATGCGTTGGTGGCGGAGTAGGACTGGCTGCTGCGGTTGACTATGCCATTGCGATGGAAGGTGCGGATATTAAATTAAGTGAACTGTCGATCGGGTTTGGTCCTTTTGTTATTGCTCCGGCTGTGGAAAGGAAAATAGGAACGGCTGCATTCGCAACGCTCTCAATTGATTCATCACACTGGCGCAGTGCAGAATGGGCCTTGAAAAGAGGATTGTTTTCGGAGTTGCATCACGCTACAGAAGGGCTGGATGAAGCGGTAGGAAAGCTGGCCGATAACCTTTCTCATTTCAATCCTGAAGCGATGGCTGAACTGAAACATATTCTCTGGAAGGGAACAGAGCATTGGGATAGTTTATTAAAGGAGCGTGCTGCAATAAGCGGGCGCCTTGCGTTGAGCGATTTCACCGCCACGGCTATTGCTAAACTGAAAAAATAATTTCATGAATAAAACGCGTCTCGAAGCGTTCAGCGACGGCGTGCTGGCGATCATCATCACCATAATGGTGCTGGAATTAAAAGTGCCCCACGGCGGCGACTGGACCGAGCTTAAACCGTTAATACCTGCGGTGAGCAGCTACATACTCAGCTTTATCTATGTAGGAATTTACTGGGGCAACCATCATCATATGCTCCATACCGTGAAGCAGGTTTCTTCGGGTATTATCTGGGCGAATATGCATCTCCTGTTCTGGCTCTCGCTGGTTCCTTTTGTTACGGCCTGGATGGGTGAGAATCACATGGAATCCGCTACCGTTGCTTCGTATGCTTTTGTAATGCTGATGTGTGGCATTGCTTATACCATTCTCCAGGTGTCGATACAACGATCAAATGCTTTCTCCGAAGATATGATCCGGGCCTACGGCAAGATGAAGATCAAAGGCATACTTTCTGTTATCGCATATACTGCAGCGATAGGTTTTGCATATGTAAACACTTATATATCTGCCGCACTTTTTGTAGGTGTTGCTATCATGTGGCTTATTCCCGAAAAGCACCTGGAAGATGTTATAAAAAAAGAACATCAGTAGAACGGTGCGGAGGCGGGGTTTTGTCACCACCCGGCCCGATCGTCTAAATATTTAAACCACCACAGGCGCTGATCACCTGGCCGGTAATATAGGAGCTCATGTCGGAAGCGAGGAACAGGCAGGTATTGGCCATTTCTTCTCCCGTACCAAATCTTCCTAAGGGAATTTTATCAAGAAAAGCTTTGGCCGCGTCGCCTTCTTTGAGATAATGGGTCATGTCTGTTTCAACGAAACCGGGCGCTATGGCATTGCAGCGGATATTCCTGCTACCCAGTTCGTGCGCCATCGATTTGGTGAAGCCGATAATTCCCGCCTTGCTGGCTGCATAGCTCGACTGCCCCGCGTTGCCGCGTATTCCTATTATCGAACTCATGTTGATGACCGATCCCTTTCTGGCCTTCATCATTGGCCTGATTACCTGTTTGGTCATATTGAAAACACTTTTCAGGTTCACCGCCATCACTTCGTCCCATTGCTGTTCGGTCATCCGCAGCAATAAATTATCCTTTGAAATGCCCGCATTATTGACACATACGTCTACCGTTCCAAATTCCCTGATCACTTCATTGACCATCGCTTCGCTTTCAGAAAATATCGCTGCATTGCTTTTGTATCCTTTGGCCTTTACACCCAGGGCTTTTAATTTTTCTTCCAGCGCCGCAGATCTTTCCGCGCTGCTGTCGCTTACATAGGTAAATGCGATATTGGCTCCGTGTTCGCCAAACTTTAATGCGACCGCTTCGCCGATTCCTCTTGCTGCGCCTGTTATAATAGCTGTTTTTCCTTCGAGTAATTTCATCCTGTTATTTTTTAATGGTCGGGAATTTTTTTAATTAAAATGCAAGTTGAAGAATTTCTTCAATAAATATTCTTTCGTTGCTGAGCCTTGGTACTTTGTGCTGCCCGCCAAGTTTCCCGCGGCTTCGCAACCAGTTATTAAACGATCCTTTTTTCAGCACCTTCAGCACCGGCATGCGCAGAGCGATATTCTTGTATCGCTTTGCCTCGTAATCACTGTTGAGCATCTTTAGCGCCTTGTCCAGCTCCTCGGTAAAAACGGTTATATCTGCAGGCTCCTTCTCAAATTCCAGCAGCCATTCATGTGCCCCGCTTTCTTCTTTGCTGAAATAAATCGGTGCAGCGGTATAGTCGTTTACGATCGCATCACATTTTTCCGAAGCGATCTGTATGGCGCGATCGGAATTGTCGATAATTAATTCTTCGCCGAATGCGTTGATATAATGCTTCAGTCTTCCGCTGACAACAATTTTATAGGGATTTAGTGAAGTGAACCGTATTGTGTCGCCGAGTAGGTATCTCCACAAACCACCAT
>JBGAJL010000180.1:0-4685 GCA_044224935.1 Flavitalea sp. | reverse complement strand
GAAAAGAAGCGCGGTAGACGCGATCACAAGATATTTTATTGAAAAGGGGTTCCAGGGCGCGGAGGTGAAAGTAAATGAGGTGAATGACCCCTCCAAGTCCAATTCGGTAAACATCATTTTCGATATAACCCGCGGTCAAAAGGTCAGGATCAGCGATATTTCCTTCTTTGGAAACGATAATGTAGCCGACCTGAAGCTGAAAAAACAAATGAAGGGCACCAAGGAGATGACAAGAATGACCCTGTTCCCCACTCCGAAAAACCCCACCTACGGGCCCGTAAAAAAGACTGATTTCGACAGCTACATTTCAGATATAGGATTTCTTTCTCCTTCAAAAACAAGAGACCTTATCGACCCTTATTTCCGGTTCAAGCTATTCAGTTCCGCAAAATTCAACCAGAAGAAATACGACGAAGACAAGGATAAAGTGCTTCAATACTATAATTCTATCGGCTTCAGGGATGCCAATATCGGGGCAGATACCACGTACGCCAACAACCGTGGTAACCTGAACATCGACATTAAAATGAATGAGGGACACCGGTATTACTTCGGAAATATCACCTGGAAGGGAAATACCAAATATTCCGATTCCATACTGAACGTGATCCTGGGTATTCATAAAGGAGATATCTATAACGTCCGCACCCTTAACCGGAAGCTGGGCAAGGAACTAACCCAGGAAGGCGGCGACATCAGCGGTCTGTACCAGGATGACGGTTACCTGTTCTTTCAGATCAACCCGGTTGAAACGGCGGTTTATAACGATACGATCGATTTTGAAATAAGGATGATCGAGGGCCCTCAGGCCACTATCAAGAATATCACGATTACGGGTAACGAAAAAACCAAAGAGCATGTGATCCGGCGCGAGATAAGAACTTTGCCCGGCGCAAAGTTCAGCCGCTCGGACCTGATCCGTTCACAAAGGGAAATTTCACAGCTGGGTTATTTCAACCAGGAAAAGATAGGCATCGATCCGCGTCCGAATCCCGATGATGGTACGGTGGATATTCAATACACGGTTGAGGAAAAATCTTCGGATCAGCTAGAGCTCTCCGCAGGCTGGGGTGGCGGTATTGGTTTGACAGGAACCCTCGGCGTTTCCTTCAACAACTTCTCTATCCATAATATTTTCAGCCGGAAAGCCTGGGATCCGCTGCCTACCGGCGATGGACAGAAACTGAGCGTGCGCGTGCAGTCAAACGGGCGTGCCTACCAATCCTATAATTTCTCGTTTACCGAGCCCTGGCTAGGTGGCAAGAAAAGAAATTCGCTGACCCTGAGCCTGTATAAAAGCGTATTCAGAACGGGCGGTATCGGCGCTAACGGCCAATACTTCTTCAGTGATACGAACAGGCTGAAAAACTTCGGTGCATCCATATCATTGGGTAAGCAGCTTAAATGGCCGGACGACTATTTTACACTGATCTATTCATTGAACTATACGCAGTATAAGCTGATCAATTACCCGCTGTTCACGCAGGCCTTCCGTTCGGGTACGTCCAACAACTTCAATATCAAGTTTGCATTGAGCAGGAATTCTTCAGGACCGAATCCGATATTTCCTGTTCAAGGTTCAAATATCCTGCTGAGTGCGCAGTTTACGCCCCCCTATTCCCTGTTCGATAAAAATATTAATAGCTCAAACTCATATAAGCTGCCAGAATTTACCAAGTGGCGGTTGAACTCACAATGGTTCATACCGATCGGCAGACCGTTGGGCAAGGCCGAGAGCCAGAAGCAGTTTGTGCTGATGGCCGCTGCAAAATATGGATTCATGGGCCGCTACAACAGGAACCTTGATTTTTCACCGTTTGAGCGGTTCCAGTTAGGTGATGCGGGCCTCGCGAACGGTAACTACATCCTGGGTTATGATATCATTGCGCAGCGCGGTTACCCCGTGTATGAAAGCTCCGACCCGAAAGTGAATCCCGATCAGCAGAGCGCTACAAAATTCTTTACGATGTTCAATAAGTACCAGCTCGAGCTCAGGTTCCCGTTTGCTACCAACCCCAGCAGCACCATCTATGGTATGGCCTGGTTCGAGGCAGCGAATGGCTGGTACGACTATAAATCATATAATCCGTTCCAGTTGCGTCGCAGCGCCGGTTTGGGCATGCGTTTCTTCCTGCCCATGTTCGGCTTGCTCGGATTTGATTACGGTGTTGGTTTCGACAGGCTCACGCAGGGTGGCGGGCTTAAAAATGCCTCCCGGTTCACATTTATGCTCGGATATGAGCCTGAATAATTATTTTCAAGTATTAAATCCAGAAATATGAAGAAAATACTGATAGCGGCATGTATGATCGCGGGATTGACTTTCCAGGCTTCCGCACAGCGGTATGCCATTGTAGACACCAAATATATCCTCGACAAAATACCGGAATACAAAGACGCGCAGAAATCTCTCGACCAGGCAAGCGAAAGCTGGCAGCGGGAAATTGATGGAAAACAAGCCGAACTCGACCGGATGTACCGGAATTACGAGGCGGAACAGGTGATGCTAAGCGACGAGCTTAAGAAAAAAAGGGAGGATGAACTGTTTATGCGGGAAAAGGAGCTGAGGGATCTTCAAAAGAAGCGTTTCGGCTTTGAGGGCGACCTGTTCAAAAAACGCCAGGAACTGGTGAAACCCATCCAGGACAAGGTGTATACAGCCATCCAGAAGGTAGCCACCAACCGCCAGTACGATTTTATTTTGGATAAAAGTGAAGGAATAACAGTTATCTTTGCCGACCCCAAACTGGACAGGAGCGAGGACGTTCTGCGAGAGCTGGGAGTTAAATAATTCAAAAAACCTTTTTTAATACAACCGTCAGGAGAAAATTTCCAACTTAATAAAATTTGAGGCCGAAAAATACGAAGGGCCTAAACCAAAAATGAAACAAATGAAACAATTTTTAACTGCTGCTTTTATTTTGACCAGCATGCTTGCTGCGAGCCGTGTTAATGCTCAGAGCAAAATAGGTTACGTCAGCATGGAAGAACTGATCAACGTAATGCCGGAATATGCAAAAGCCGATACCAACCTGCAGCAGTACAGATTAGCTCTGATACAGAGCGCACAGGATAAGCAGAACGCCCTTGAAAATGCCATCGAAAAGTTCAACAAGGATTCTGCTACCATGTCTTCTGCAGTAAAAGATGTAAAAAGAACCGACCTGCAGAAAATGCTCACCGAGCTCCAGGGCGAAGAAAAAAGAATACAGGATCAATTACAGCAGAGACAAGGGGAGCTGCTTCAACCCATACAGAAAAAGGCTTTCGAGGGGATCCAGGCCGTAGCCAAAGAAAGTGGATACACTTATATAATGGACAAACAGGCTTTATTTGTAGCTCCTCCCGGTGATGATATCCTGCCGCTTGTGGCCAAGAAGCTGAATATAAAATTACCGGCACCGGGTGCGCAGAAACCGGCTGCGCAGCATGCACCGTCTAAATAAACCATTCTTTGAGCTTATTATAAAAGCCGTTCCGGATTTCGGGACGGCTTTTAATTTATAGTAATTTCGCGCATGTCCTCAACTGGTCCTATCGGAATTTTTGATTCAGGCTATGGAGGTTTAACCGTGATGAAGGAGATCGTGAAGAAGATGCCTTCCTACGATTATATTTATCTCGGCGATAACGCCCGCGCCCCTTATGGGAACCGCTCATTCGAAACAGTATACCGGTACACGCTGCAGTGCGTGGAATGGTTCTTTAAACAACAATGTCCCCTCGTGATCCTGGCCTGCAATACCGCTTCGGCCAAGGCCCTGAGAACCATCCAGCAGCAGGATCTTCCGAAGATCGCCCCGGGAAACAGGGTGCTGGGCGTGATCCGGCCCACCAGCGAGATCATCGGCGCGTTCACCCATACGGGCTCCGTAGGCATTCTTGCCACACGCGGCACCGTTCAATCGCAATCCTATCTTCTTGAAATACAGAAATTTGCGCCGCAGGTAAACGTGGTGCAGGAAGCCTGCCCCATGTGGGTTCCGCTCATAGAAAATAACGAACATACCGGCGCAGGAGCAGATTATTTTATCAAAAAACACGTGGATAGCCTGCTGGCGAAAGACGAGCATATCGACACCGTATTGCTGGCCTGTACGCATTACCCGCTGCTGATGGACAAGCTGAAGAGCTTTGTACCGGGTAATATCCGGATTTTATCGCAGGGAGCTATTGTGGCGGAGAGCCTCCGGAAATATCTGGAAAAGCACCCGGAAATAGAACAGCGGTGCACAAAACAGGGCAGCAGGGCTTTTTACACTACCGATTCAGAGGAGGATTTCAACAGCCAGGCAGAGATCTTTTTTGGGGAGCCGGTGAAGTCGAAGCATTTACCGCTGTAAGGCGCGAGACCCACCCCGGCGCATCCCTATTAATTGCAAATAATCTTTGACTGATCTCTCAAAACCCCTACCTTTGCCGACCTTTCAGGAAAAGAATAAAAAAGACAGATTATGAAACGCACATTTCAACCACACAGACGCCGCCGTAAAACTGTTCATGGTTTTCGCAAGCGCATGGAAACGGCAAATGGCCGCGCAGTGCTGGCAGCCCGCCGCAGGAAAGGTCGCAAGAAGCTCAGTGTTTCCCACGAAAGCAAACTGAAATAGCCCATCCGGAGTTTCGTGCACCGGTGAATAAACCGGCGCCGCACCAATACTCCTGAGCTATTCATCGAAATCATT
>JBGAJL010000179.1:0-4679 GCA_044224935.1 Flavitalea sp. | reverse complement strand
GATCTTTAATCTGCCATTAGATCTTTATAACGGCATAATTAATGTTCAGCCGGTTGTTTGCGGCAGGTATATTCCGGTTTTGAAAATAATTTTCCCGCCGGGGGAGTGAATCAACCGGCAGCCAAATGCTGAAACACAGTGCAGGACAGCGTTTCAGTATTTGGCACGATATTAGACTATACTATTACGGTTTTTCATAGGATATTGGATTTTAACACGGCCGGAATTTCTATTCCGGCTTTTTTATTTTTTATTTATAATTCCCGCCCCCTGATTAATTATCTTTTGTAAATCTTTGGAAGCGGAAGCGCCGATAATTTTGACAAAAATTTACCGGCAATGAAGGAAATCACCCATTTGTTCGCTTCTCTCCTGACCGCATCCGTTGCAAGATATTTTATCATCGCAGGAATCGTTTTCATTGCCGTGTACAAGGTATTCGCACATCTGCTGCAAAAGAATAAGATCCAGCAAAAGCACGCGGTAATGGCCGATTTCAAACGGGAGATCAGGCACTCGCTGAGCTCCAACCTTATCATGGTGCTGGTAGCTCTTCCATTCTTTCTCCCACCACTGAAAAACCATACGCTTCTGTATACCGACATCAGCAAATACGGAATCGGGTACCTGGTATTGAGCGTGGGCCTGGCGCTGGTTGTGCATGATACCTATTTTTACTGGATGCATCGCCTGTTGCACCATCCCAGGCTTTTTAAACATACACACTTATTGCATCATAAGTCCACCAATCCTTCACCCTGGACTTCTTATGCATTCAGCGGTATTGAAGCGGCTACCGAGGGCCTTATCCTGCCGATCCTGCTTTTCGTTTTACCCATGCATCCTGCCGCGATATTTCATTTCATTACGGTCGCCTTTATTATAAATGTATACGGTCATCTGGGTTATGAAATCGCACCCAGGGGATTGCGAAAGAGTTTTCTGTTCCAGATTCTTAACACGTCCGTTCATCACAATCTTCATCATAGTAAGTTCAGGGGAAATTATGGTCTCTATTTCAGGGTCTGGGACCGGTTGATGGGTACGGAAAATCCAAACTATGTGGCGTTGTACGATAAAATACAGGAACAACGGTTCGGGCCCGCGGAGACAGCTGAAAAAACGACAGACAAAAAGCAGGAAGCGTTCGCTCATTAAGCCATACATTTGTTTGCGGGTGATCCGGATACTTTCGATCAATCCTCCTTTACCGCTCATTTAGAAACAACCCGCATGCTGGATGAAAAGAAGATCGCACAATACCTGACCTTATTTAAGGATGTCAGCCTCGATGATTTGCAACTGTTGTTTAGCCTGGCCACCGAAAAGCGTCTAAAGGCCGGGGAACATTATATTGAAACAGGCAGCGTCAGCAATCGTCTTGCTTACGTAAAAAGCGGTTTGATCAGAGCTTATAATATAAATGAAAAAGGAGATGACATCACCATCCTGCTGCGATGGGAGGATCAGTTCTTCGCCAATTTTGAAACCATTTTCTGGCAGCGGCCCACGCGTTTCACTTACCAGGCGCTTGAAGATACGGTGCTGTTAGAAGCCGACTATCATAAGTTCATGAAGATAATCGATGCTAATCCGGGCTTGTCGGCTGCCAAAACCTATTTCCTGCAGCACATGCTGGCCGAAGCGCTCGAACGGGTGGAAGGTTTTGTATTACTCAATCCCGAGCAGCGGTACCTGCATTTATTAAACCAGCAGAATAATCTTGCACAGCGGGTTCCTGCAAAATACATTGCTTCTTTACTGGGCATTACCTCGGTGTCGCTGAGTCGTATCAAAAGACGGGTAACGTCGCGCCCATCACGCGGGATAGCGGGATGATGTATAGATATTTATAATTCATGTTATTTACGAACAAACTGCTCCAGGGATATCACCTTACCATCTTTATTTAATCCCCACACTTCGTGCACTTCCACAGTGTCGGTTACATTCTTTTTATCCGTTTTTATTTCTCTTCCCCACACCAACACCCAATCTGTCTTCTTATCCATGCTCCTGACCGGCATCACTACATCAACAACGCCTGTAACGTGACTGAACAGGTTCCTGTAAGCTTTTGTTGAGGAAATAACACTGTCCCTGCCCGCACGCATTTTCATGCCGGGAAATTCCATTGTAACAGTGTCGGCAAATTTATCCCTGGAATTATCAAGCGTGTTGTCATCACCAGCCATATCCCTGTTATAATACTCACCGCAAAAGCCGACGCGGGTAGTAAGATAACAGGGTTGCAGGAGGGCGCCGATGCTTACCTGGAGAAGCCGTTTGATAAAGAAGAGCTGCTGGTGAGAATCAGGAAATTACTGGAGATGCGTAAAAGCCTGCAGGAGTATTATCTCAAGAAAGCGGGCATACAGGAAAGTATACCCACAAAACCGGTTGTCATTCCTGGTAAAATGAACGATTGCGCCATAGAGGACAGTTTTGTGAAAAGGGTGAGAGAAGCGGTAGAGCAAAATTTGACGGACGCCGATTTTACAGTGGAGAAATTATGTAAGCAGGTCTTCATGAGTCATTCGCAACTGCACCGCAAGCTGGATGCGCTCACCGGGTGTTCTCCCAATAAATTCGTCCGCATGATACGGCTTAAAAAGGCCAAAGAACTATTGCAGGATCCTGCCAACAGCATTGCCTCGATAGCGTTGGATTGCGGCTACAACGACCCGGGATATTTTGCAAGAGTGTTCAAGCAGGAGTATGGGGTGACGCTACAGGAATGGAGAGGCGTGAATGGTTAGTTATTTGCAGCAAACTAAACAAATACTTTCTTTACTCTCACCTGCTCAACAAAAGTTGGTATTGGGCTTGATTAAGTCGTTTGTGGGTACTGATCAAAGCAAAAGTGCTTTAGAGTAAAAAGTGCTATTTTCGCGTTCACGTTAATCCATGAAGCCATTCCAACACACACTGATCATTGCCAATAGCAGCATCTTTGCCAGGCAGGCCTTCTGTTTATAATGTTTAATTTGCCTGAAACAGAAGGAAAACATTACAGGTAAAGCATCCTCTTTCCAATTAACAGAAAATAAATCATATCATTATGAGACGGAGTTTCATTATCATTTCCACACTGCTGATTCTTATAACGCTGCTCCTCGCCCTGTACCTGAATCCCAACTGGTATGTTGTTTTTGCCATTGTGATCATCCTCACCTGCTTAGGATATTACGACATGTTCCAAACCAAACATTCTATTATGCGGATTTATCCGGTCTTTGGCAGGCTAAGGTTTTTAATGGAGGATCTCCGTCCAAAGATTTATCAATATTTTATTGAGTCGGATATTGACGGCCGGCCCATCAACAGGATTGACCGCTCCACTATCTACCAGCGGGCAAAAAAGGAAAATGATACCATGCCTTTTGGCACACAGCTGGACGTATATTCAGAAGGATACGAATGGATGTGCCACTCCATGGCACCAAAAGATTTTAGCCTGCTCGATCACAACCCAAGAGTAATGATAGGCAATAAAGACTGCACCCAGTCATATTCCTGCAGCATCTATAATATTTCGGCAATGAGCTATGGAGCGCTTAGTTCCAATGCCGTCGAAGCCATGAATGCCGGAGCTAAAATCGGCGGCTTCGCTCACAATACCGGAGAAGGCGGATTAAGCCCGTTTCATTTAAAACATGGAGGAGATGTTATCTGGCAGATCGGGACCGGCTATTTTGGGTGCAGAACGGCCGATGGCAACTTTAGTGATGATCTATTCCGGGAGAAAGCACAACTTCCGCAGGTGAAAATGATAGAGATAAAAATATCGCAGGGTGCAAAGCCGGGACATGGCGGCATCCTTCCTGCCGCCAAGAACACACCTGAAATTGCAGCCATCAGAAATATAGAACCATATACGGTAGTAGCTTCTCCCCCATTCCACAAGGCATTCAGCACGCCCAGGGAACTGATCCGTTTCATTGAGAAGCTCAGGGGGCTTTCCGGTGGCAAACCCATTGGATTCAAATTGTGTATCGGCCATAAAAGTGAATTCATCGGCATTTGCAAGGCGATGATGGAGCTGGATATCTATCCTGATTTTATTACAGTAGATGGCGCAGAAGGAGGTACGGGCGCTGCACCACAGGAATTCTCCAACTATGTAGGTGCGCCGTTATTGGACGGGCTGGATTTCGTGCATAATATTCTCAATGGCCTGAATATTCGCAGACATATCAGGCTACTGGCATCAGGTAAAATCATCACTGGTTTTCATATCGTGCGGGCGCTGGCGCTGGGAGCCGATGCCTGTTATTCTGCGAGGGCGATGATGATGGCGGTAGGTTGTATCCAGGCGCTATTGTGTAATACAAATAAATGCCCCGTAGGCGTGGCAACACAGGATCCGAGGTTAACTGTCGGGCTCGTTGTGGAAGATAAAAAAACCAGGATAGCCAATTTTCACAGGAATACTATCGAAAGTGTTGTAGAGTTGTTGGGTGCATCAGGTCTCGATCGAAAGGAAAATATTACGCGCTCGCATATTTACAGGAGAATTTCATTCCAGTCTATGGCCACTTATGAAGAGATCTTTCCCACCTATCCTACCGGCTCTTTCCTGGAAGAGATCCCCGACCGTTATAAATCGGATTTTAAATATGCGAGCCCGGATCATTGGGGATTATCCAATATTGGCAGTTGGAGCAATTAGAAATAGT
>JBGAJL010000178.1:0-4687 GCA_044224935.1 Flavitalea sp. | reverse complement strand
AGATATCCGTACTTCTCTGGCTGATGCTGGTCGTCTGGTTAGGAATATATTTAGGCACATTGGTAGTATTCTCATCACCCGGGTTTTTCCAGCGGTTGTCAAATGTGTTGCTGATATTTGCCTGCAGCCTTCCATAATACACTTTGTTAACATCATCGCGCATCATTCCACCGATATTATACACCAGCAGGCCAGACAAGGTAAACCGATGATAACTAAACGTATTTGTCATACCTCCATACCATGGCGCCTGCGTGGTGCCCTGGTATAACACATCTTCATTTGACAACTGGTTGGTTAGCGAAGTGGTGGTACCATCTTTTCTTACAGCAATCGGATTTCCGTTTGCGTCTAATCCCCTGTAATTATAGGCAAACAAACTATATGCAGAATAACCTTCTACAAAACCACCGTTTACCAGGCCCGTCGGCGTCAGAGGGGTGTATCTCTTTAATAAAGTGATTTTATTTCTGTTATATGAGAGATTAAAGTTTGTTGTCCATTTAAAGTTTCCGGAGCGTATATTATTTGAATTGATGGATAATTCAATTCCTTTATTATAAAGATCTCCGATATTACCGTAATAGCTGTACCAGCCGGTAGTTGGATCAATGGGGCTATCGCCCAGCAGGTTGGATGTTTGCTTATTGTAATAATCCACCGATCCTGAAATTCTTCGGGATAGCAGCTCAAAATCTATTCCCACATTAAATATTTTTGTCTGTTCCCATGATATTTGATTGTTGGCAGGACTAATGATCAAATATCCGGGCCCGAGGCCATCGAACATCGCACTCGATACGGCATATAATACGTCATACGGTCCGCCGAGCCCGGGCTTCGGAGAATTTCCCGCAATACCGTAAGTGATCCTTGGCGACAGTTTGCTGAAGATATTGCTTTTGAAAAAATCTTCTCTTTCGAGATTCCATCTTACACCTGTGCTCCAGATCGGTTTGTTCTGGCTGCTGCTGGTTTTTCCGAAGAGATTAGACTGATCATAGCGCACACTTCCGTTGAAATTGTATCGACCTTTGAAGGTATATGCCAGATTACCATAGTAAGAAAGAAAGCGAAGCTCGCTCTCCCCTTTCGTCAGCGATTGAGCCGACAGGTAGTTTTTTGATGAAGTGGCGCTCTGAGGAATTACAGGGTTGCTTACGCCGGTCAGTTCGAGGTCCTTTTGGTTGTAGCTGTTATACTGTTGTGTCTGAAAATCATACCCTCTTGTAAGCGTATTGGTAATATCAAAAAGATTGCTGCGTATTTCAAAACCTGCCAGCGCGGTGAGCTGATGATCGCCGCCAATCCTGTTGTTAAATTCCAGTTGGTTGCGCGCTGTCCACGAGGTGACGACGGTGTGGCCGGTGGAATAATTGCCGCCCGAAACCGGCAGATAATAGGTAGGAGCTCCTCCCGGCGTAGCCGATGCCTGTGTAAACTGTACCTTTTCCAGCCGGACCGGATAGGACGAGGCATCATTAAAATTATATCCGTCGTCTACTGTTTTCTGATACTGTCCTCTTGAAGAGAAAGCAAGCCCTTTAGCGAGATCAATTTTAAGTCCTGCATTTACACGGGCCATTATCGTAGTAAGATTATTCTTATTTCGCTGCAATTCGTCCAGAGGAGAATAGTTCAGGTTGATTTTGCTTCCGTCTTCCGCTGCCTGCTGATACGAAGGGGTCATATTCAGATAGCTTTGCGACAAAGTTTACCATCGTTACCGGCAAACATGGCATAGGGTATATAAGTGTCGAACGTGAGGCCGGTGGGAATGGATACATTTTGATTATGCACCCTGTCATAAGACATATTGCCTGTAATATCGAATGTAAGCCACCGGGCAATCTTCAATTCTTCCTTTATATTCACCAGGTAATGATCTCTTGTTGAACGGTCATTATTATTATAACGGTTATAACTTAATGAGCCGAAGAAACGGTCGGCCTTGCCGCCGCCGCTCAAAGAGATATTATGCGAGGTGAGCAGCGCAGGCTGATAAAAATATTTCTCAATCTGTCCGCGGTTAGACAAGGCTGAGAGTGAGTCCCATCTCTGGTTAGCTGTTGCCTCGGTAATAGCGTTCGAAGCAAGATCATAATATACCTGCTCGTGGGGATAAACGCGAGGCAGAAACCCCGTACTCACCATACTGTAGGGAAACGCCGCCTGATAATCAGGATTGCTAAAGAGTTCTTTATTGGCTTTCACAAAATTCGCCGACGACATTACGTTCAGTGAATTATACTCCGGCATTCCTTTCATAGAAACAAACCCGTTATAAGACACGTTTATTTTATCGTTGTTGTACTGCCCGGATTTAGTAGTGATAACGATAACACCGTTTGCGGCCTGTGCTCCCCATATCGAAGCAGCGGTTGCATCTTTTAATAAGGTTATGTCTTTAATATCCTGGGGATTCACTAATGATTCGATATTTCTATATTCGGCTACCGGCACACCATCGAGAACAATGAGCGGCTGGCGATCCAGATTCACGGAAGATGCGCCACGCATAAGCAGTTTGTCATTTCCCTGGCCGTAATTAAACGCAATTCCGGGAGCCAGTCCTTCGAGTCGGTCAACCACATTCATGGAACCACTCTTCTGAGTCATTTTATCCGCGCTGACTACCGAGAAAGAACCGGCGCTCCGCTCTTTAGGAACCTGGTAGTAACCCGTGCTTATAATAATTACTTCGCGCAGTTTAAGATCGGAAATGTGTAAAGTAATATTACCAGCTGCAAACGGATGGTTTTCCAATACAGAGATATTCATTACTACCGGCTGGTAACCTACCAATGAAATGTGCAGGGCATAATTACCCGGCGCCACGTCTGAAATGGTAAAAATCCCTGCTTCATTGGAGGATACACCTTTGCCTCCGGGCGTGAGCCAAACGGAGGCGCCGGGTATAGGTTTTCCCAGGGAATCAATGATCTTTCCGGTAACAAGGCTGCGCGGGATAAGCATACTCAGATTGTCGCCGGGAATATTCTTAGCGGTAGACGGATAAATATTAATTGTTTTGCTTTCAATCACATATTTCAGCGGCTGATTTTTAAATATCTCATCCAGAAATTGCAGGAGGGGTTGATTGGCCACATCGATAGAGATGGGCTTCGCCAGGGCTAAATCATTTTCCTTATACCAGAAAAAATAACCGGTTTGCTGCCTCACAGCCGAAAACACTTTTTCCAGCGATATATTCTTGCCTGAAAAAGTTACGTTTTGAGAAATCCCCTTCGCCGCAACATTTAAACAGGCAGCAGTAAGTAGAAAAGCGATTAGCTTCATCGCGAGTAAAAATTTTTTAACCGTGCGATGGCGTCGCGCGAAGCGCGAAGTCATAACTAGCAGGGTCTTGATTATCCCACTTTTACTTTCAGCGGAATAACCGCCATTAGCACTGGTGGTGATGTGGCAGTCGCCCCCGGGCGCTGATCCGCCACAAGCCATGCCTTTGCACAAGGCTTCGGCTGGCAAAGCAGTTTTTGTCATACTTTTGTGTTTTACCCACCAGGCGTTAGCGTGGCGGGTTGTTTAGGTGATGAAATAAAGCAGTCGGCGAAGACTATTTTTATTGTATTGCCAAACTTTGGCCAGCGATGTTATCAGCATCTCTGGCTTTTTTGTTTGGATAAAATTTTTATCAATAACTGTTTCCCTGGTTTTCTTTCATTCTCATTTTTCTTTTATTATTAATGTTCTGCCCACAAGCTGCGCTTTTACACCAAAATTGGATAAAAAGCGAAGCATTCCTAAGAGCTTAACCCCGCGATCTACCTGGCCCTGCGTTTTAAATATGGGCAAGCTGCCCTCATATTTTATCTCAACGTCATACCATCTTCCAATATCTTTCATGATTGCAGGAAAACTCATGCCGGAAAAATCGAATATTCCGTTTTTCCAGGCAAGTGCCTGATCAAGCTCCGCATCATTCATATTTTTTATTTGCGCGATTGAGTTTGTGCTTCGCAGTGGATTTTTCATTTGCCCGTTGGCAGAGCCTGCAGTTGCACCAAGCAGCTGTACAGCCTGCTGTCCAGGCTTCAAAATTACGGAACCCGCATCGGCCCGTGACGGCTTGTCAATTCCCGCAACTGTACTAACCGGCCTGGCTATTTTTATGCTGCCTTCGATAAGAGTGGTTTTAATCTCTTCTTCATCTGCATATGAATTGATATTGAAACTTGTGCCCAAAACCTGCACAGACGATTTACCATCAACATCCACGAAAAATGGCCTGCTCTTATCCTGCGCTACTTCCATATATACTTCACCCGTCACTTTTATCTTTCTTTCCGCATTCACAAATGCCGCCGGAAAAGTAATAGACGAGGCGGCATTGAGCCATACTTTTGTGCCATCGGGCAGTACCAGCTTATACTGTCCGCCGCGAGGTGTGCTCATCGTATTTATCATCACTTCTTCGCGGGAAATGCCCTTCGGGGCATAACGGACCTCGCCATTGGCGAGTTTGATGATCGAAGAATTACCCTGTTGGGCAACAGTTCCGTTGGCAGCGCTATCAAGAACAATAGTAGTTCCATCCGACAATGTAAGAAGAGCTTTATTCGTACCCGGCATGACCTCCACAGTCGTGGTATTCTTTGACAATTGCGTGGTCCCGTTGCCTGTTTGCCGGCCGTAGAATAGTGCAGCGGCTATTGAAGTGCCAACT
>JBGAJL010000044.1:1295-32711 GCA_044224935.1 Flavitalea sp. | reverse complement strand
CTGGATGTTTATCGGCTCGCTGATCTTATTTCTTTCGGCGATGTTCATTATTATTTTCACTTCATTGCCCGTCATCAATAAACTATTCAAAACTAATTTTACCGTAGGGGGCGAGGTGGAATTTTTTTATAACCGGATACAAATATTTGTAGCGGTGCTATTGGGCATACTTACGGCCATTACACAGTTTTTAAGATATAAGAACACCGACAAAAAAACTTTCTTCCGGAAATTAATGGTGCCTACGCTTATAGCGCTGCTTATTTCTGCGGCGGTCAGCTTTTTCGGGGAGATTCATTACGACACATTCGGAGCGGGTTACCTTGCTGCAATACATCTTGCCCTATTCGGCGGGATATATGCCGTGGTTGCCAATGCCGGTTATATCTGGGCCGGGTTGAACGGTAAACTGAAGGCTGCCGGTGCGTCGGTAGGCCATATTGGATTTGGACTGATGCTGGTGGGCATTCTGATCTCCTCGTCAAAAAAGGAGGTGCTATCGGTTAATAAATTAAATCCGATAAACTTTACCCCGGAGAGTAAACAGAGAGGTGAGGAAAATATGACGCTGTTCCAGGGCATTCGCACGGACATGGGAAAATACTGGGTGACTTATCTGAACGACAGCCTCGACCAGCATGAAAAGACTACCTACTTCCATATCAGGATGGAAGACAAGAAAAATAATAAAAGCTTTCCATTGTTACCCGAAGCCATCCGGAACACGAAGGGGCAGGAAGGAACTTCATTCAACCCTTATGCGAAGCATTATTGGAACAGGGATATTTTCAGTTATGTAAACTATGCCGAAACATTAAAAGAGGGAGAGGATACGGCGCAGTTCCGCCAGCATTCGATGAAAGTGGGCGATACGGCATTTTATTCCGGCGGATTTATCATACTGGATAAAATTGTTCCCAATCCTTCCAACGAAAAATACAATTTCGGCAAGGGTGATACGGCTTTAATGGCTGAACTGAGCGTGCAGGGCATGGATGGAAGATCTTACAAGGCCCGCCCTGTATTTTATGTGAAGAATAATCTTGTTCAGTATTATCTCGACACTGTCATTTCGCAGAACCTGGCGATTGGCTTATCGCAGATTGTGGATAATAAACATGTAGGGATCAGCATCAAGGAATCGACGAGAATGACGCCGTTCCTTGCGCTTAAAGTGCTGTTGTTCCCCTTTATCAACCTGCTCTGGCTGGGAACTATCCTGATGGTTACGGGCTTTGTCATGAGCCTTGTGCGCCGTGCTAAACTGCTGCGGGCCAGGGGATAAGGCTTTTCCTGTATAAATTTCAGAAAAATTGATCCGGGCTATGATCAGGCGGAAACTTATAGTAATTTTGTTTACCAGTATGATGTTGCCGGGAAAGTTTATCGTTCGAACGCTTATTATCCTGAATCTGTCCCTTTTTGCAAGCATGGCAGGATTCGGGCAGGAACCTCCTGACGCTGACAGCACCGTACCTCAGCCGGAATTGGGCCCCAATGATACGATTCCGGTTCCCGCAAAAATTATCGACCAGACCGTTGTTCCCTCAAACACGCTGCCCTGGGTATGGGTCTCCGTTCCTTATCCGCCGCAATTATTGAAAAGGAGACAGGAATGGAACCGGTTGCGCAACGCAGTATATGTTACCTACCCTTATGCGCGCAAAGCCGGGTATATCATCAACGACATCAATATGCATCTCGCCGGTATTCCTGACAGGGGCGATCAGAAAAAGTATATTAAGTCGAGGGAAGCTGATCTGAAAAAGGAATTTGGCGGCCCGATAAAAGATCTTTCCGTTTACCAGGGAAAAGTGCTGATGAAATTGATCAACCGTCAGACGGGCAATAACTGCTATGATATTATCAAGGAATACCGGGGTGGTTTCAACGCGCGTGTTTTCCAGACGATCGCCTTCGTGTTCGGAAGTAATTTAAAGCAGCCTTACGATGCTAACGGTGACGATAAAGTGATCGAAAGCATCGTTAACGAGATCGAGCGGCTGTACGGAAGGAGATAAAAATTTTCCGGTATTCTCAGTTGGTTACAAAGTAGTAATCTTCTTCAAGATTCCTGTTGTTGAAAATCCTTCGACAATAGGATTGATGACGACTCTGCCTCCGGATTCCATTACTTCTTTTGCACCTACGATCTGGTCTATTGAATAATCGCCGCCTTTTACCAGTACATCGGGTTTAATGGCTTTTATTAATTCCAGTGGTGTATCCTCATTAAAAATAACTACGGCATCAACGATCAGCAGGGAGGCGAGCAATAAGGCGCGCGATTGTTCGTCGTTAACCGGTCTTCCTTCTCCCTTTAATCTTTTGGTGCTGCTATCGGAATTTACGCCTACAACCAGCAGATCCGCCTCTGCTGCGGCTTCTGACAGGGATGCAATATGTCCGCGATGTAGAATATCGAAACATCCATTGGTAAAGCTTATTGTTTTTCCCAGCAGTCTTTCCTGCGCAAGCCTGTGCAAAAACCCGGGCAGCGTATATATTTTCTTTTGAATAGCGGCTGTGTTTTTCATAATCGCCGGTTTTGATTTTCCATCTTTTTTTTATTGATCAGCGGTAATAATAAAAATGCGAGCGTTCCGAAAATGATTAGTATGCCCGTCTGCGCGCACCAGATAAGCATTCCCAGCGACAATCCTTTTTCGGGCGTAACGCCGTATAACATCATCACCTGCTGAATCGCATATTGAAACGAGCCTATGCCGCCCGGCGATGGAATGATCATGCCTACGCTTCCGAATGTCAGTGCAGATAATGCGCCTTTTATACCGTATTGCGCCATGTCTTTCATTGCAAAGAAGCCCATGTAAGTGCTGTACAGATATAATGCCCAGATCAGGATGGAATAAAGAATAAACAGGCCCTTGTTTTGAATATAGCGGATGCTGATGAGGCCCTGCCAGATGCCGCGGAATACATTCCTGGTTTTAGCGATAAAAGGGAGATGGCCGAGCCTTTTAAACATCCAGATAAACAGCAGGATGAACGATGCGATGATCAGTAATGCAGATACCGTTTTCAGCATAGATACATCACCCGTTTTCGAAGTGAAGAAATTCCTGAAGGCCTGGGCCGCGAAAGCGCCCACAATTTCGTATTGGGAGAATATCGTAATTAATAAAACAAGCAGCAGGGTGCAAACATCGATCGCGCGCTCTGCAACGATAGTACCGACCAGTTTGTCGGCGGGCACCTTTTCATAGCGGGCCAGGATCGTGCATTTGAGCACTTCTCCCAGTCGCGGCACGGCCAGGTTGGCCCAGTAACCCACCATTACGGCAAGAAAAGTATTGAGCAGCGAAGGCGAATGGCCGAGCGGTTGTATTAATATTCTCCAGCGGACGGCCCGCACAAAATGCGCGCCCACCAGCATCACGATAACCGGCAGAAGATAAATATAATTGGCTCCGGAAAGGTCCTGCAGGATCGTGTTCCAATCCGATTGGCGAAGGGTGAGCCATAATAAAAATATACCCAGCCCTAAAAAGAAAATATATTGAGCTGCGCCGAGTATTTTCCTGTTCACATGCTAGAGTTTATTTCCTTCCTTCGGAAAGACGATCCATGGTTTGAATTTCTTCGCTTCGTCGAATTCAATCGAGGCGTAAGAGATGATAATGACAATGTCACCGACGGCTCCCTGCCTGGCGGCCGGACCATTGAGGCAGCAAACGCCCGAGCCACGTCTTCCTTTGATGATATAAGTTTCGAGACGCTGCCCGTTGTTGACATTCACAACGGTGATCTTTTCGTTTTCGATCATATTGGCCGCATCCATCAGGTCTTCATCTATTGTGAGGCTGCCCACGTAGTTGAGATTGGCTTCTGTAATAACGGCGCGGTGGATCTTTGATTTCAGAACTTCGATTCGCATAGCAGGCGCAAAACTATAAAAAAAATGGGAGGGCGCTAAGTCAATAAATTGTCGATGAGCCTGATCTCTCCCAGGAATGCCGCCACGAGCAATACAAGCTGTTTGCCGGGCTGGAACGAATGTGCGGGCTTAAGTGTCCGGGCATCTGCTATTTCAAAATATTCGGGCCTGAAGCCCTGATCCGCCAGGCGTTGCAATGCCTGGTTTTGTATGGATTCGAAGCTTTCGTGCGGAATTTGTTGCGCTGCCGCTTTCAGCGTTTGGTAGATCCCAGGGGCGATAGCCCTTTGTTCGGGTGTAAGCCGCATGTTGCGGCTGCTCATGGCCAGTCCGTCGGCTTCGCGCACGGTGGGACAGGTGACCAGCCGGGTTCGCGATTTCATCAGCTCCAGCAGGCGTTGTACCACCATGCATTGCTGGTAATCTTTTTGTCCCATGAACAATTGGTCGGGTTCGACCATTTTAAGGAGCCGGTTCATGACCTGGCAAACGCCCTGGAAATGGCCGGGCCGGAACTTTCCTTCGAGAAGCGTTTCAAGATAGCCCAGGTCGTAGGTTTCGAGGTTTTGCAGGCCGGCCGGGTACATATCCCCGGTCCGGGGTGCCAGCAGCACGGCGGTGCCTGTCTTATCCAGGAGTTGTATGTCCTTTTCCAGTGTCTGGGGATATTTTTTAAAATCGCCGGGGTCATTGAACTGGGTGGGATTGACGAAAATGCTCACCACGGTAAGCCCTGTCCGTTCATTTGAAATCCGTACCAGGTCCATATGGCCGGCATGCAGGGCGCCCATGGTGGGCACGAATCCTATTGACTTTCCAGCGGCTTTTGCATTGCTGATGAACGCATTGAAGCTATGCGGGTCTTTAATAAAAATCATTGCAGTAGAGGCCGTGTCAGGGGCATTAGACATATTTAACAAATTAAACCTTTACTATTTGCAAACTAATTTTTTGTAGTTACATCTCAGAATTTATCCTGATGCTGACAAAGAAAAGAATTTTATTTATTGCTAACGAAATGTCCCCCGTACCTAAAGTAACTGAGTTTTCGAGATTGTTAATCGGCTGGCAATTAAGGCGAATGAAGCGGTTTTGAAGTCCGCTGCATCATGCCCCGCTTTGGCATCATCAATGAAAGACGTCACCGGCTGCACGAGGTGGTCCGGCTTTCCGGGATCAATGTTTCGATAGACAACGACGACTATCGAGGATCCGCAGCTTCCCTGCCCAACGCGCGCCTGGCCTTGTACTTTCTCGACAACGAAGACCTTTTTAAGAGAAAATATATCTTCCACGATGAGAATGAAAAATGGTTCGACGATAATGGGCTGAGAACGGCATTTTTCTGTAAAGGTGCACTGGAAACGGTGAAGAAGTTCGGCTGGCCGCCGGATATTATTCATTGCAGCGGCTGGATGACCGGGCTGATACCCCTGTACCTGAAAACGTACTATAAGAAGGAGCCCGTGTTTGCGCACAGCAAAATAATTTACTCCATCGGCAGCACCAGCTTCAAAGAGAGCCTGGGGCCTGACTTCAAGCTCATCAATATAAACGGTGCGTTGAAAGACAAGGATCTTGAACCGTTTAAAGAAGCCAACAATATTGCAATGAAGCGCGGCGGCGCCACTTATGCGGATGCGATCACTTTCGGGGCCGGGCAGATTGACAAGAAGCTCCTGGAAGAATTTGGTAAGGTTCGCGGTAAAAAAGTGCTCAATTATAACGCCGAATCGGACCTGACGGGATTACCTGGCAGTTGTGACCTGGCGAAATAGCCTGTGTTGCGGATCGGGGATTGTAATTTGATTTGTTATCTTTCCTACACTATCCTGTTGCCCCCATATCTTTGCGGTCTTAAAATACTAAATCTCAGTATGCCTTATTTATTTACTTCAGAGAGTGTATCAGAAGGCCATCCCGATAAAGTGGCCGATCAGATCTCGGATGCATTAATCGATAATTTTCTTGCTTTCGATCCGCAATCCAAAGTTGCGTGTGAAACGCTTGTTACAACGGGCCAGGTAGTACTGGCAGGTGAAGTAAAGTCCAGGGCCTACCTCGATGTGCAGGAAATTGCCCGCGGCGTTATCCGCAGAATCGGGTATACCAGGAGTGAATACATGTTTGAAGCGAGCTCATGCGGTGTATTGTCTGCCATCCACGAGCAATCAGCAGATATCAATCAGGGCGTAGACAGAAGAAAAAAGAACAGGGGCCGGCGCACTGTATCGATGTTTGGCTATGCCAGCAATGAAACCGAAGACTATATGCCGCTGGCGCTCGATATTGCTCATAAAATATTAATTGAGCTGGCTATTTTAAGAAGAGAGAACAAAGCGATTAAATACCTGCGCCCCGATGCAAAGAGCCAGGTGACGCTCGAATACGACGACAACAACAAACCCGTGCGCATCGACGCTATTGTAGTGTCCACGCAGCATGATGATTTCGATACAGAGAAGAAGATGCAGGCGAAAATTGCGGAGGATATCAAAAAGATCCTGATACCGCGTGTAAAAGCCAAATACAGGAAATACGGAAAATTATTCAACGACAATATTAAATATCATATCAACCCCACCGGCAAATTTGTGATTGGCGGCCCGCACGGCGATACAGGCCTCACCGGCCGTAAGATCATTGTGGACACTTATGGTGGCAAGGGCGCTCACGGCGGCGGTGCGTTCAGCGGAAAAGATCCTTCAAAAGTTGACCGCTCTGCAGCTTATGCAACAAGGCATATCGCGAAAAATCTTGTTGCAGCCGGTGTCTGCGACGAAGTGCTGGTGCAGGTTTCTTATGCCATCGGTGTGGTCCAGCCGACAAGCATTAACGTAAATACGTTCGGCACTGCCAAGGTGAACCTGACCGATGGACAGATCGGCAAAATAGTGGAAGGCATCTTCGATATGCGCCCTTATTTTATCGAACAACGCTTAAAGCTGCGCAATCCTATTTACAGTGAGACAGCCGCTTACGGCCACATGGGTCGCAGGGCAGAAGTGGGGAAAAGACCTTCAGCTCACCGGACGGGAAAACAGTAAAGAAAAAAGTAGAATTGTTTACCTGGGAAAAGCTCGATTATGTTTCCAGGGTTAAGAAGGCATTCGGACTATGAGCGAAAAAAATCCATGGACGATACTATCTGCCCGGCAGGAATACGATAATCCATGGATAAGTGTAACGGAATATGCCGTTTTAAATCCTTCGGGCCGAAACGGTATTTATGGTAAAGTGCATTTTAAAAATATTGCGATCGGCATACTGCCCCTCGATAAGGATTTGAACACCTATCTCGTGGGGCAGTTTCGTTTTCCTATCGATAAGTATTCGTGGGAAATTCCCGCAGGTGGCGGACCGCTCGATGAGGATCCATTGGAGAGCGCAAAGCGGGAATTATTGGCAGAAACCGGGCTGGTGGCCCATTCATGGACCATACTGATGGAAATGCACCTGAGCAATTCCGTTTCGGACGAATGCTCGATCATTTATCTTGCCCGCGATCTTGAACAATATGAATCTTCACCGGAGGAAACGGAACAACTGGCAGTGAAGAAGCTTCCTTTTGAAGAAATTTATCAAATGGTAGAAGAGGGCCTTATCTGGACTCGCACTTTCTGTTTGCGCGATATCGCTCAAAACAAAATTGATGCTCAACGATGGAAGGATCTCCTAAAAAATCTGCGCGATCATCGAATCCCGCCCGTGGTGACTCGAGTCAGGAAGGGCGATGAAAAGATATGTTCGGGGCAATATCAGCGCGAGGCTATCGGGTGTGCTACGTTCGCTGGCCAGGCAGAATAATATTCCGGTTCAGGTTGTGCCACCTGAAAAATTAAATGCATTGACGCGGTCGGCGCACCAGGGAACGATCGCCATCGCTTCAATGGTGCAGTATTTCGGGCTGCAGCAGGTGATCGACGAAGTAAATGATGCGGGAGCAGCACCCTTATTTGTTATGCTCGACGGTATAACCGACGTTCGCAATATCGGTGGCATCGCCCGTACAGCGGTTTGCTGCGGTGCACAGGCTATTGTCATTCCCGACAAGGGGGTGGGAGCGTTGAATGAAGAGGCGATGAAAGCTTCCGCCGGCGCATTGGAAAAGATACGCGTATGCCGCGTGGGAAGTTTATTAAAGGCAATAGATGAATTGCATCTGAACGGCATTAAGGTTTTTGTTTCGGAGATGAATGCCGGAACAAAATTGTTTGACATTGATTTTAAATTACCTTGTTGCGTGGTAATGGGGAGTGAAGGCAAAGGAGTGCAGCCTTATATCGGCAAGGCTGCGGATGAGCGCTTCACGATCCCGATGAGCGGGCATTTTGATTCTTTTAATGTTTCTGTAGCTACCGGGATCATTTTGTATGAAGCCATGAAGCAGCGGTTTTAGAACTATAAAATTGACTTATTTTGCAACCTCATGCCAACGAAATCCACGATTGATTTAATTGAATGCCCGCGCGATGCTTTTCAGGGCTGGAAATACGACGTTCCGACGGAGCTGATTGTTAAATACCTTAATACGTTACTCCGGGTTGGTTTTCATACGCTCGACTTCGGAAGCTTTGTTTCAGCGAAAGCCGTTCCCCAAATGGCTGTAACCGATGAGGTATTATATAATCTTGACACAAAAAACGTCAAAACAAAACTGCTGGCGATCATTGCCAACACCCGGGGCGCCGAGGAAGCCGCTGCACACCGGCATATCGACTATCTTGGTTTTCCCTTTTCTATTTCAGATACTTTTCAACTGAGAAATACGAATTCTACTATAGAAGAATCGTTGCAACGGGTGGAAGAAATCCAGGAGATATGTATTATGAACGGTAAGAAACTGGTCATTTATATTTCGATGGCTTTCGGGAACCCTTACGGGGATCCATACGATGAAGGAATTGTTTTCAAATGGGTGGAAAAGATGATCCGGATGGGCATTGAAATTATTTCTCTTGCCGATACAGTGGGTCTTGCAACACCTGAACAGGTATATGATATCACGCGAATGCTGGTAAGCGTATTGCCTAATACCGAAATCGGCGTGCACCTGCATTCGAGGCGATTTAACTGGAAAGAAAAAATAGATGCAGCGCTGAAGGCCAACTGCCGCCGCTTCGATGGTGCATTAAAAGGTATTGGCGGATGTCCTATGGCCAATGACGACCTGGTGGGCAATATGAACACCGAACTGCTGATACCTTATTTCGAAGAACTGCATTTATTGAATGGAATTAATAAAGAAAAATTAGCCGAAGCCTCTGCGCTGGCGGGCCAGATATTCCGGACATCATGAAATGGATGCTGGACATAGACATTAAAGGTCCAACTGAAAAGATCGACTACCAGGATAAGCTTCTGCTTACCGGCTCCTGCTTTACAGAACATATCAGTGATAGTTTGCAGGCGCTGAAATTCGATGTGTTGCAGAATCCAAATGGAATTATTTTCGATCCTTCTTCTATTGTTTCTTCCCTTATTTCATATATAGAAAATAAGCGTTACAGTAAAGAAGATTTAATTTACCTGAACGAATTATGGCAAAGCTGGCAGCATCACAGCCGGTTTTCGGGCGTGGATGCGGAAAAGGTTTTGGAGAAAATAAACCATTCGCAGCAACAGGCGCATCATTTCCTGAAAGAAGCGCGCTGGCTGGTCATTACACTGGGCACTTCGTTTTCATACCGGCTTGCGGATTCGATGCTGGCGGTAGCCAATTGTCACCGCGCGCCCGGCGCATGGTTCAATAAACACCTGATGACTATTGATGAAATAGTTACGGGCCTTGACACCTGCCTGTATCGGCTGTTTCAGTTCAACTCCAATATCCAGGTCATTTTTACAGTAAGCCCCGTGAGGCATATCCGCGACGGCGTTATCGAAAACAACCGGAGCAAAGCGCGACTGCTGGAAACCGGTGCATCACCTAGTGAATAATTCGGCAGGCTCTGTTAACCTGTCATTACGGAGGCGATCATCGATATTTTAGAAGGAGATTATCGCACCTTTGATATCGACCTGGTACGTCCAATTGCATGGAGCAACAGGAATTTGTCACGTGGAGAATTTTATGAAATATTTTATTAATAAGCGATAGTTGAAATATCAAAGAAATCGGGAAGATAAATGTTAACAGGCAGCACAAAGCCTTTATTACTCTACTGAAGCCATAAAATTTTAATGCTGCATGCGGATAAAGTGAAGACGCTGATGAAGCAGTACGGGTTTTTGGATCTCCGGGAAGAGTTGAACTATTTTGAAGCGAAAAACTAAAACTCAAAGTGAAGGCTACGCCTAAGATTTTTTAATTTTTAAGTTTTCACTTATTCAGTGCATTCTGTCGCCGCGCACCTCAAGATTCTCCATGACGCCGGCTTCATATTCGAGCCATTGCTGCCATCTTTTCCTGACCTTTAATTTTTCGACATAGGTTTCGGCGAGGTCGATGAACAGGTGGTAATGCCCGGCTTCGCTTTCCATAAAGCGGCGATAGAAATTGCGCAGGTATTCATCGTCGAGGCCCTCGCTGAGGCGTTTAAAACGCTCACAACTCCGGGCTTCTATCAATGCAAAAATTAACAGCCTGTCGAGCAGCACATCTTCTTCACTACCTCCCTTGACCTGGAATTCCATTAACCTGTTAACATAAAGATCCTTTCTCTGCCTGCCGAGACGGAGGTTTCGTTTGGAAAGCTCTGCCCACACCAGGCGGAAATGGCCCCATTCCTCCGTTACAATGGGCGAGAGTTCGTTCACGAGCTTTCTTTGTCGGGATAGCGCTGGATAAGAGAGATGCAGCTGGTAGCGGCTTTCTGCTCACAGTGAGCATGGTCGGTGAGTATTTCCCCAAGAGAAATAGAAGCGAGGTCAACCCAGCGCGGGTCGGTAGGGAGCTGGAGGCCAAAATGTATTTTTTCAGTAGCCGGTGAAATCATATCAATCAGCAACTTTACTTTGTAAAGATATGAACGAAGACTTTTTAAAGCAGAAATTGCAGCAACGGGTAGATAGTGAATCGTTCAGGCAACTGCACCTGGAGATGGGAGAGATTGATTTCTGCTCGAACGATTACTTGGGAATAGTGAAGAAAAAACGTATCTCGTTCGATGCTGATGATCTCGAAAAAGAACACGGGTCAACCGGGTCGCGTTTGATCTCGGGGAATTATGCGCTGATAGCTGAAACTGAGAAAATGATCGCAGCATTTCATCATGCGGAATCGGGCTTGCTGTTCAATTCGGGTTATGATGCGAATATTGGGTTGCTTAGCTGTGTTGTGCAGCGCGACGATACGATTATTTACGACCAGTTATCGCATGCCTCGATCCGGGATGGAGATCGGCAGAGCAATGCAAAATCATTTGCGTTTATAATGGTACAGACGACCTGGAAAAAAACTGAAAACGGAAGGAAGAAAATTTGTGGTAACCAGATCTGTCTTCTCGATGGATGGCCACCTGGCGCTTACGGGAAATAAGCCGTCTTTGTGATAATTATGAGGCGTTGCTGATTGTCGACGAAGCGCATGCAACCGGTGTGATAGGAGAAAAAGGTGAAGGCCTCGTACAGCAATCGGGCCTGGAGAAGCGCTGCTTTGCTCGGGTACATACATTTGGGAAGGCGGTAGGTACACACGGCGCTATTGTGCTGGGCAGTAATTCACTGCGTGATTATTTAATCAATTTTTCACGGCCTTTTATTTATACAACAGCTATGCCTGCCGCTGCCGTTAAAGCCACGGCCGTATCGTATTCTGTTTTTCCATCCATGTCTTCGGAAAGAAAACAACTGGACCACCTCATCCGCCTGTTTCGTTCCCTGGCTTCTCCACTGCGTATAACCGACAGCGTTACACCTATCCAGGGTGTCATTATCCAGGGCAATGAGGCCGCCAGGGCTATGGCCACCCGGCTGCAGGCGAATGGCTTTGATATCCGTGCTATTCTTTACCCCACGGTGCCAAAGGGTGCTGAGCGGCTTCGCATTGTGTTGCACGCCTTTAACACGGAGGAACAATTACGCGATCTCGTGAAGGCGCTGGGTGTTAATTAAAAAAACGTAGCTTTATTGAATGCGGATAATACCCTTTACTATTGCACTGATTGTAACGATAGCATTGGTACTGGTATTGAATAATGCAATCGGAGGGCTGCCCCCCCTGGGCCGGTTTATAAGCCCCCAGCACGGCTTCTGGCAGAATGCAGAACCGGCGTCCATGAACTTCTCTTCCGAACTGAATTTCCCCTCGCTGCAAAAAGATGCAGATGTTTATTTCGATGACCGCATGGTACCTCACGTGTTTGTTGAAGAAGAGAACGATGCATTCTTTATACAAGGGATACCTTCATGCGAAATTCCGCCTCTGGCAAATGGAATTTCAAACTCATGCTGCGGCCGGAAGGTTAACAGAAATATTAGGCGCCGGGCCCGATTCGCCTATCTCAACAACGATCGCAATATGCGTAGGCTTGGAATGGTGTATGCCGCCAGGCGCAGCCTGCTTGAAATGGAGAAGGATGATGCTACCCGCACACAGCTCGACGCATATACTGCAGGTGTTAATGCCTACATCGGGCAACTTACTACTGCGACGCTTCCCCTTGAATATCGCCTGCTAAACTACTATCCTGAAAAATGGACGAACCTGAAAACTGCGCTGTTTCTGAAATATATGAGTTATGATCTCACCGGCGCCGAAAGCGATATCGAATACACGAATGCAAAAGCATTCTTTTCGAAGGAAGACTTCGATAAATTATATCCCGTTTTCCACGACTCTCTCGATCCGGTCATTCCGCGGGGAACAATTTATCCCTCACCATCCATTCTTCCTCAAACGCCTGCAACCGCCGATTCTCTTTATTTTAACTGGAAAGCGCCTGCAACCGCAGAGCCGGTAAAGCCCGACAGGAATAACGGCAGCAACAACTGGGCGGTCAACGGGAGCAAAACGAAAAGCGGGCGGCCCATTTTGTGCAATGATCCGCACCTGGGCCTAAACCTGCCTTCGCTCTGGTATGAAATGCAGATCAGCACACCTGCCTATAACGCGTATGGAGTTAGTTTTCCCGGTGCGCCGGCGATTATTATCGGGTTTAACGATAGCATTGCCTGGGGGGTGACCAATGCCGAACGGGATGTAAAGGATTTTTACAATATAGAGTTTAAGGATGCAACACGCGCGCAATACCGCTTCAACAATCAATGGAAAAATGCAGAGCTGCAGGTAGAAAAATATCTCATGAAAGACGGCTCATCATTTTATGATACAGTTGCATATACTGTTTTCGGCCCGGTAATGTATGATGACAGGTTCAATGGCAACGGACGCGTGAGCAATCTGAACCTTGCGGTAAGATGGAGCGCCCATGACCCGACGAATGAATTAAAAACATTTTCACTGCTTGACAAAGCAAAGAATTATAGTGACTATGAAAATGCGATCAGCAGCTTTTCCTGTCCCGGACAAAATTTTGTTTTTGCCAGTAAAACGGGTACTATAGCGTTATGGCAACAGGGAAAATTTCCTGCGAAATGGAAATACCAGGGCGATTTCATCATGCCGGGCAACGACAGCTCCTACAGCTGGCAAGGATATATTCCTCACGAAGAGAACCCACACATCATTGATCCTGCACGGGGCTTCGTGAGCAGCGCCAACCAGGCGCCAGCCGATTCGGCTTATCCTTATTTTTTAAGCGGCAGTTTTGACCTGTACCGCGGATTCATTATCAACAGGTATTTGTCGCGCATGTGGAATATTACCACGGACGATATGCAGAAAATGCAGACAGATAATTATAATGTTTTTGCAGAAATGATGCTGCCCCTGCTGCTGAAACATATTAATAGTCCGGCCCTGGATGACAATGAAAAAAAAGCGCTGGATATTATCAACCGGTGGAATTACAGGAACGACAGCGAAGAACAGGGGCCTGTTATTTTTACCGTCTGGACCGATGAATTGGAACAGCTTGTATGGGGTGACGAACTGTCCAGGCAGCGGCCTCCGTATGAAATGCCGCAATCGGCCACCCTGCTCGATGCACTTCTCAAGGATACATCATTTTCATTTATCGACAATGTGAATACGCCGGTAAAAGAAAACCTTACCGACATCGTTACGGCAGCATTTAAAAAATCGGCCGCTGTTTTCGTAAAAGCAGAAGAATCGGCAAAAAATACCTGGGCAATATTCAAAGACGCCGGCTTACGTCACTTATTAAGAATAGAACCTTTTAGCCGTTATCACCTCAATATAGGTGGCGGAGAAAACATCATCAATGCCACCAAGCAATTTCATGGGCCAAGCTGGCGCATGATAGTGGAGTTGACAGACAGCGTAAATGCATATGGCGTATATCCCGGCGGCCAGAGTGGCAACCCGGGAAGCAAATATTACGACGGCTTCGTGGATTCCTGGACAAACGGCCGCTATTATAAATTGTGGATGATGAAAAAAGGAGAGGAAAACAGCGGAAATATTCAATTTAAAATGCACTTCACCCATCAATGAAATTTTTTGTTTCCATAGTACTAACGGCTCTGCTCGCTTTTGCTTTAGGGCTGTATTTGCCCTGGTGGACGATCGCGCTGGCAGCCTTCATTGTATCCATCTTTCTGCAGCAGTCTCCTGCTGCTTCATTCTGGGCCGGTTTTGCGGGCGTTTTCCTGCTTTGGATGCTATTGGCCACCCTGATTAATGGGGCCAATGAAGGGATCCTTGCACATCGTATGGCGAGGCTCCTGCCCTTGGGGGGCTCGGTATTTTTGCTGATCTTTGTCACCGCAATTGCAGGCGGGCTGGTTGGTGGCATGGGCGCCCTCACCGGCAGCCTGTTGAGAAAAAAAGACAGCAATGGCCGCACTGCATAACAGGGTATCGCAAAAGGAACTGAAAGAACTATTGTACCTGGAAAAAGAACCCCGAACCACGATCTCCTTCTATCATTATTTTGTTATCGATGACCCGAAGCAGTTCCGGGACATCCTGTATACCAACCTTTCAGCGCTAAAGGTGTTTGGCCGTATTTATGTGGCCCGCGAAGGCATCAATGCGCAGATCAGCGTGCCGCAAAGTAATTTCGGGGCATTCCAAAATTATCTGTATTCCATTCAGCCATTGAACAACCTGCGGTTGAATGTTGCGGTAGATGATGACGGAAAATCCTTCTGGGTGTTGAAAATAAAAGTGCGTTCCCGGATTGTTGCCGATGGAATTACGGACCCGGATTTTAACATGCAGAATAAAGGAAAGTATGTGAACGCGGATCAGTTTAATAAACTTACCGACGACCCCGATACGATAATTGTGGATATGCGCAACCACTACGAATACGAAGTGGGACATTTTAAAAATGCAATCGAGGTGCCCAGCGATACATTCCGCGAACAGTTGCCGATGTCTGCCGAAATGCTGGAAAAAGACAGGGAAAAAAATATCATTATGTATTGCACGGGCGGCATCCGTTGTGAAAAAGCAAGCGCTTACCTGCTGCACCGTGGTTTCAAAAATGTGTTTCATCTTGAGGGAGGAATTATCCACTATGCCAATTCGGTAAAAGAAAAAGACCTTCCAAATAAGTTCCAGGGAAAAAATTTTGTTTTTGACAACCGGCTTGGTGAACGCATCTCCAATGAAATTATTTCGGTTTGTCATCAATGCGGCAAACCCGCCGACACGCATACCAACTGCCGCAACCAGGCCTGTCATCTTCTGTTTATTCAATGCGAAGCGTGCGCTGCTCAATATTCCGGTTGTTGCAGCAAAGAATGCCTTGAGGTGTACAATCTTCCCGAAGAGAAGCAGAAAGATCTGCGCAAAGGGAAAAAGAATGATGTAATGGTGTTCAATAAATCAAGAAGAAAAAAATTGAATCTTACTTAGAATTATGAAATACTGCTTTCTGTTCGCTCTTTCTTTTCACTCATTCTTTCTAACAGCCCAGCAAAACACTATTCAATTACCCGAAACGGGTAATAAGCATGTTGTCATTGCTCATCGGGGCAATCATGTGAACGTGCCGGAAAACACGGTGGCCTCGATAAATGAGGCGGTGAAAGCCGGTGCGGATTATGTGGAAATAGATCTGCGGACCACTAAAGACGGCTACCTCGTTATCCAGCACGATGGTTCGCTGGACAGGATGACGGATGGTAAGGGAAAAGTGAATGAGCACACGCTTGAGGAAATAAAAAAATTAAAGGTCAAAAGCAACGGTGCAGCTGCCATATACAGGGTTCCGGAGTTCTGGGAAATCTTAAAAGCGTGCAGGAACCGGATCAATATTTATCTCGATTTCAAAGACGCGGATGTTGCGGAGACCTACAGGCAGATCCGTGACTATCATATGGAGCGGCATGTGGTGGTCTATCTCAATAGGGAGCCGCAATATGCCGAATGGAAAAAAGTGGCGCCGCAGATGCCGTTAATGACTTCATTGCCCGAAGCGGTAAAAGATGAAAGCGGATTTGACGATTTTTTAAAAGCCGTATCTATCCAGGTATTTGATAATATTACCGATAGCACGTTGATTGCCATTGCAAAGAAAAAAGGCATTTCCGTCTGGCTCGATGTGGAAGATGAACATGAGAACCCCGAATCATGGAAAAAAGTGATTGACCTGAACGTAGAGGGGCTGCAAACCGATCATCCGGCTGCATTGGTCGATTATCTTAAAAAGACTAAACTTCGTTAACATTCCTGTTGGTAACTTTATAGTATGACCATCCTACACAAGTTCATGACTGCCCTGCTGGTTTTTATGGCAGGATGCACGCAGGCGCAACACCCTGATATCAGTAATACGAACGTATTCCGGGAGATGAATAAATCGCGCGGGGGCGATGGGCGAAAGGCTATTGATACGGCCACATTTGCTGCTGGCTGTTTCTGGTGCGTGGAGGCGCAGTTTAAGGAGCTCAGGGGAGTGAAAAAGGTAATCTCCGGATTTACGGGAGGCCATGTGGCAAACCCCAGCTACAGGCAGGTTTGTACGGAGAATACGGGCCATGCGGAAGCCTGTAATATTATTTACGATCCTTCGATAATCAGCTTTGACGAACTGCTGGCTGCATTTTTCAGTGCACACGATCCCACGCAATTGAACCGCCAGGGAAATGATGTGGGTGATCAATACCGTTCGGAGATATTTTATCATAGCAAATACCAGAAGGATAAGGCCGAATATTACATCAAACGACTTAATGACGAAAAAGCCTTTCCTTCTCCGGTAGTAACGAAGGTCGAGCCGTTCAGGGTTTTCTATAAAGCAGAGGATTATCACCAGGATTATTACGCGCTGCATGGAACAGAGCCGTATTGCCAGATGGTGATCTCGCCAAAATTGGCTTCTTTCAAAAAAGTATTCAAGGACAAGCTTAAATAAGTTTAGAGACAGAACTGAATTGATGCATAATCTGCGGACGGCAGTTGTGCGTGATCCCGATGCGGGGTCTGTCGTCGCGCGAAAAAAAACGGAGACATATCCATTTGGATTTTAATTTTGTTCAATGAACGCTCCCGAACATTGGCTGGGTGGCCCTGTGCCCGAAGTGCCTGCTTTATTACAGCCCCTGGCTCATGCATTATTGCAGGCAAAAGATGAAATACATAAGGCGCTTGGTGATTTTAATGAGAGCAAATTATGGGAAAAGCCGAATGGCGTTGCCTCTGCGGGTTTTCATCTGCAGCATATCGTAGGCGTGCTGGACAGGTTATCCACGTATGCTTCCGGAGGGGCTGTATCGGATGCGCAGTTAAAATATCTGTCGGAAGAAGGCTTGCAGCTCGATCATATTACGTTGCAGGGATTACTGGACAAAGTAGATGAGGCGATAGATAAATTCATCGTTTACCTGAAAACGGTTGATATAACTGTATTGACCGAGCCGAGGTTTGTGGGCAGAAAGAAATATCCGTCTACCGTTATCGGTTTATTGTTTCATGCTGCGGAACATACGATGCGTCATACGGGACAGTTGCTGGTGACAGTAAAGGTGCTGAGAGGCGTGTAGAATAAACGAGTTTTTTGTTAAACAGATAATGACGCATATTTTTCCTGGATTACAGCGATCTTATGGAATATTTTTCGTTCCGTGTTCAACGGTCAATACGAAGGCGGCAATGCGGTAAATCTGCCGTTTTAAAACGTCTGTCAAATAGGTGAAAATACCATTAGTTGGAATATTGCCGGTTCTATTTTCGGTCTGCAAAGACAGATCATGGCGAATGAGTTTGACCGGGTAATTCATGAAAATTTTGAGAAACTAAGTGTGTCGGTGGTTCATAAGATACTGGGAATAAATCCCAGCAGGATAGCTGCGCTTCCGAGGAAGGTACAGCGGACGATGGAAAGGGAGATGGACTGGCTATTTAAAGTGACTGAGGCTGAGAGCGGTGATTACCTGTTGAATGTGGAATGGCAGATGACCAACGATCCTCATATGTGTGAACGTATGCTTCTGTATAATGCATCGGCGAGAATTAAATATGGTTTACGGGTTTTGGGTTTTGGGTTTTGTCATCTATGCCGGTATGGAGAAACTCAATATGCCGACAGCAATAAATGAGGATGATCTTCAATATAGATACCGGGTAATTGACATTAAAGATTTCGATCCTGATATTTTTCTGCAATCCGATATTCCTGAAGAAATATTGTTGGCAATCCTGGCAGGCAGAACGGTGCAGCGGGAGAAAAGGCTCATTATCAGAAAAATATTATATAAATTACGGTCGTTATTATATTCCAACGGGCAGGAATTGAGCAGGAAAATAGCGCAGTTGGAGATCCTTGGGAAATTAAGAAACGTTCAAAATATTATTTCGGAGGAGGAACAAACTATGCCAATTGTTTATGATTTAAAAACGGACATACGGTATTTGCAGGGAAAAGAAGAAGGTATAATGCAGGGCCTGCAGGGTGAGAAAAAAGCCGTTGCCGAAAGAAATGCTGCTTTTGTAAAATACCTGCTGCAGCATACGGATCACCCCGACGAAAAAATTGCTGAAATCGTCAACGTGCCACTTGAATTCGTTCAGTCGGTCAAGGGATAAATTACAATTCAAAAAATATTGACGCTCCTTCTCAGGAGCAAACGCTTATCTGCTTAGAAAAGATATCGATCCTCAACCATTAAAATCTATTAATAGGCTAGCGCAACCTCTCCAGTGCCTCATTGACCTTTTCCGTGATCTGTTCATTAGTTAACTGCCGGGGCTTAAACGATTCGCCGATCACTTTCTCATATAGTTCAATATACCTGCCGCTGATGGTATTGATCCATTCATCGGTCATTTCAGGTACCACCTGGCCCTCCTTGCCCATGAAATTATTTTGGATCAGCCATTCGCGGACAAATTCCTTGCTGAGCTGCAATTGCCTTTCGCCTTTCTGCTGCCTTTCCTCAAAGCCGTCTGCATAAAAATATCTCGATGAATCGGGCGTATGAATCTCATCCATCAGGTAAATTTCTCCATCTATTTTTCCAAACTCATATTTGGTATCCACCAGGATCAATCCTCTCTTTGCGGCAAGTTGCTTTCCTCTTTCAAACAACTGTAATGTGTACTTTTCAAGTACCTCCCATTCTTCGGTGGTGGCAAGTCCGCGGGCAATAATTTCTTCTTTGGAAATATCTTCATCATGTCCCTCTTCCGCTTTTGTAGAAGGAGTAATTATAGGAGAAGGGAAGTAATCGTTTTCCTTTAACCCTTCCGGCATCTTTACGCCACATAAAACTCTTTTGCCGGATGAATAAGTGCGCCAGGCATGACCCGTCACATTGCCGCGCACCACCATTTCAATTTTGAACGGCTCGCATTTTTTACCCAGCGCGGCCGTGGGAGCAGGAGTGGAAATTAACCAGTTGGGGCAAATATCTTTGGTCGCATCGAGCATATATGCAGCGATTTGATTTAATACCTGTCCTTTATAAGGTATGGGTCTTGGAAGGATAACATCGAAAGCAGAGATGCGGTCGGAGGCGATCATCACCAGCCATTTATCCTGTATGGTATAAACGTCCCTGACTTTGCCCCGATAGAATTTTGTCTGGCCCGGAAACCTGTTTTCTTTCATGGCCCGAATATACAGTATGTTAATTGATAAATTTTTTCACAACAGCGACATGCTGTATTTTGCCTTACAGATTCCCTAACGAAACCAGTCAATATGAAATACCTTCTCTTAACTGCATGCCTTGCCCTGCTGTCTTTTTTATCCTATTCGCAGGCTGTTACGATTTCCGGTAATGTACGCAAAAGTGATACGAAGGAAAGCGTGCCGGCCGCAAGCATTGAAATTAAAGGCGGCACCAGTGGTACATTCACCGATGAAAACGGAAATTTCAAAATCATTACCAGCAAACCACTGCCTCTTACCCTGGTCATTTCCTCTATCGGTTACGAACAGCAGGAGATAAGGGTAACCGATGCCGGCAAAGCGATACAAATCGATTTTAACCCTGCATCATCATTAGGCACTGAAGTGGTCGTATCCGCAAGCAGGGTGCCTGAGAAAATCCTTGAATCCCCGGTTTCCATCGAACGGGTAAGCAGCGCAAATATCCGCAATACCCCTTCTGCGAATTATTACGATATGCTCAAGAATATTAAAGGAGTGGACCTGGTATATTCAAGTCTCACGTTTGCCACGCCCAGCACGCGTGGTTTTAATGGGAGTGGCAACGCCCGCCTGAATCAACTCGTAGATGGGATGGATAACCAGGCGCCGGGCCTGAATTTCGCAGTAGGATCCGTAGTGGGTGTAACAGAGCTCGATGTCGATAACATGGAACTGCTGCCCGGCGCTTCCTCTGCTTTATACGGTCCCGGTGGCATGAATGGTACTTTATTGATCACGAGCAAAAATCCCTTTAAATACCAGGGCCTCAGCTTCCAGGTAAAGGAGGGCGTGATGCATGTCGATAAGAGCCAGACCGGCCGGGCCACGGCCTATCACGACTGGGATCTTCGCTGGGGCAAGAAAGTGAACGACCGGTTCGCGTTTAAAATAGGCGCACAATTTATCCAGGCCAAAGACTGGATCGGAACCGATAAAACGAATTACCAGGCGGGCGATGTGGCGCAAAATCAATATGGCGGTACGAAGCCGGGCGATAGAAACTCTGATCCCAATTATGACGGGGTGAACGTGTATGGTGACGAAACTTCCGCGGATATTAATGAAGCCGGCGGGGCGATGTCGCAGGTTGCAGCAGGAATCAAAGAACAGGCGCAGTCATCACCCGCCTATCCGCTGATTGCCAATTTTCTCGACTCTACTGTGAGCTCGTATCATGCTTTTAATGTTTCGCGCACGGGTTACGATGAGAAAGATGTAGTGGATAATACAACTGTTGACGTGAAATTATCGGGGGGCCTGTATTATAACCTGCGAGGCGGCATCGAAGCCTCGTTAATCGGCTTCTGGGGAACGGGCAATACGGTTTATACAGGCAGTGACCGGTATTCATTAAAGAACTTAAAAATCGGCCAGTATAAATTTGAGTTGAAGCATAAGAACTGGTTTTTCCGGGCATATACCACGCAGGAGAATTCGGGGGATTCGTATAATGCTACCATCACCACCCGGTTATTTAATGAAGCATGGAAACCGAGCGGCGGCTCCACAGGCTGGTATTCAACTTACACCCAGGCATTCCTGCTTTCTAAGTTACAACCGTATGCTGCGGCGTTGGAAGGCGGGGGCGCCTATACGCCAACACCCGACCTGGCGGCCAACGCCATTGCAAGAGCCGCCGCGGATCAGAACCGGCCCGCAGCCGGTTCCAGTGATTTTAAATCGATGTTTAATCAGATTGCAGGCACACCGATTTCAAAAGGCGGTGGCCTGTTCCTGGACAGGTCTGATCTTTACTTAACAGAGGGCCAATATAATTTTGGTAATCTTCTGAAATTCGCCGACCTGCTGGCGGGCGCCAGTTTTAAAGAGTATGTGCTGAATTCGAAAGGAACATTGTTCGCCGACACCGCAGGTACAATTAAAATAAAAGAGATCGGCGCTTACGCACAGCTATCCCGCAGCCTCCTGGAAGATAAATTAAAACTGACTGCTTCTGGCCGCTACGATCATAACGAAAATTTTAAAGGAAGATTTACCCCCCGGTTTACAGCCGTATATAAAGTAGCGGAGAATCATAATATCCGCGCTTCTTACCAGACCGCCTACCGTTTTCCAACTACACAAAACCAATGGATCAATTTAGTGATCGGCGGCGGTACCGTTTTATTGGGTGGACTTCCGCAGCTTCGTGATTTTTATAACTTCAGTGGCAATAAAGTATATACGGTGAACAGTGTGGTGGCGGCCGGAACCGCCCTGGCAACGGGCACACCACCTGCAGAAGCGCTTGCCTTGTTGCAGGAGCAGAAGTTCGGCGAATACAAGCCTGAAACCCTGCGTTCATTTGAACTAGGGTATAAAGGATTAATCAATAAAAATATCCTGATCGATGCATACGGGTATTTCGGCCGGTATGATAATTTCCTGGGAAGAACGGTTGTGTTGCAGGCGTTAACTCCTGGTAACCCGCTCGATCTTTTCAGTCCTTCAACAAGAAGATCTATTTCTGTTGCCGATAACAGTTCCGGAAAAGTAACTACCTATGGATTCGGAGCCAGCATCGATTATGTGTTGCCGCGCAACTGGATGCTGTCGGCTAATATCAGCTCGGATAAAATAAAAGATGTCCCTCCCGGGTTTATTACTTTTTTTGACGCGCCTTCTTATCGTTTGATGGCTGCTATAGGAAACACAGGGTTTGGATACCAGAAAAGATTCGGATTTAATGTGAACCTGCGCAACCAGGATGGTTTTTATTTCGAAAGCGATTTCCGACAGGGCGATCTACCGGGTTATACAACGGTAGATGGACAGATCAGTTATAAATTTCCCGAACAGAAAATATTACTGAAGCTCGGCGGTACGAATATTTTCAATAAATATTACAGAACGGCTTTCGGAAATCCTGCGATCGGTGGTATTTTTTATGTAAGCTTCGGGTATAATGTGTTTTAAACATTAAACCTGAAATGCATCACGTCGCCGTCTTTTACAACATATTCTTTTCCTTCTATGCGCAGCCTGCCATTTTCGCGGGCTGCGGCTTCTGAACCGAAATGAATGAAATCTTCGTAGGAGATCACTTCTGCTTTGATAAATCCTTTTTCAAAGTCTGTATGAATAACGCTTGCGGCCTGGGGTGCTTTCCACCCGTTGTGAATGGTCCAGGCGCGAACTTCCTGCACGCCCGCGGTGAAATAGGTGCTAAGATTAAGTAGCCGGTATGCAGAAGTGATCAGCCTGTTCAGCGCAGGTTCCTTCATTTTATATTCTTCCATGAATAGCTCCCGGTCGGCGGGATCTTCCATCTCCGCAATCTGGGCCTCAATAGAATTATTCATGATGATAACCTGCGCATTTTCTTTTTTTACCGATTCTTTTAATATCTCGGAGAATTTATTTCCCGTATGCATGGATGCTTCATCCACATTTGCTACATATAATACGGGCTTTTCCGTTAATAAAAACAAATCAGCAATGGCAGGTCTTTCTTCTTTGGATAAATTTAATTCCCGGATGTTCTTTCCCTGTTCGAGATGCTGTTTGCATTTTGCGAGTATCTCAAATTCAACTTTAATTTTTGCGTCGCCGGTGCGGACCATTTTCTCCACCCGGCCTAGTTTACGTTCTACGCTATCCAGATCTTTCAGCTGCAACTCGGTATCGATAATTTCTTTATCGCCAACAGGATTGATGGCGCCTTCATCACGCAGAATATTTTCATCTTCAAAGCACCGGATCACATGAATAATGGCATCCACCTCGCGTATGTTTGCCAGGAACTTGTTTCCCAGTCCCTCGCCTTTGCTTGCTCCGCGCACGAGCCCGGCTATGTCCACTATTTCAATCTGGGTGGGAACGGTGCGGTTGGGCTTTACCAGTTCGGCCAGTTTATCGATACGATGATCGGGAACGTTCACCAGGCCCACATTAGGCTCGATGGTACAGAAGCGATAGTTGCTGGCCTGCGCCTTGGCGCTGCTGCTCACCGCATTGAACAATGTTGATTTTCCCACGTTTGGTAAACCTACTATACCCGCCTGTAGCGCCATGTCTCTTTTTTTGAGCCGCAAATATAGTGCATTGATTTCACGCAGAGCCGCGAAGAAGTGATCCGGGAGCCGCAAGGAATATCCTGCCGGAACCTTTGTGCCTTTGCGTGAAACCCTTAATCTTTGCATCGAATCGTTTATCTTCAGGCGCGAAAACATTCACTACTATGGTATTAAGCAGGATATGGTCGGCATTCATCATTGTCGCTATCGTTGTTGCTGCTGTGAAATGTTTTTTCTTCGGCGACACGCATATTTTCACCTGGATGGTGACGGGCAAGGCCAGCGATCCAAACAATCCCCTGAAAATCGACGGTATTATTGAAACCTGCTGGGTGGCAGTGGACATCTGTCTGAAACTGATTGGCGTGCTGGCGTTGTTCATGGGTCTTATGGGCATCGCAGAGCGCGCGGGCGGTATTCGCCTGCTGGCAAGGATCGTCGGCCCCTTCTTTTCAAAATTATTTCCCGAAGTGCCGGCCGGTCATCCTGCCATGGGGCATATGATCATGAATTTTTCTGCTAACCTACTCGGCCTCGACAATGCTGCAACGCCTTTCGGGCTTAAGGCAATGGAAAGCCTGCAGGAATTGAATCCGCAGAAGGAGCGGGCCTCCAACGCACAGATCATGTTTTTATGTTTGCATGCGGCGGGCCTGAATATAATCCCCGTCAGCGTCATCGCTGTGCGGGCGTCTAACAACGCATCGAATCCCACCGATATCTTTGTTCCCTGCCTTGTGGTGACTTTTGTAGGTACTCTCACGGCTATGCTCATCGTGGCTTTCCGGCAACGCATAAATGTGTTTCAGCCGGTGATCATTTTTTGGGTACTGGGTATTTCCGCATTAATCGTTGGCCTGGTCTTGTATATCACCTCGCTGAATGCCGATGGTGTGCAGCTTTTTTCCGGCATATTGAGCAATGGATTGGTCCTGCTGGTGTTTTTGCTTGTAACTGCCGGTGCAGTCTATAAAAAAATAGATGTGTTTGATGCATTTATCGATGGAGCGAAAGGCGGATTTCAGACGGCGATAAAAATTATTCCTTACCTGCTGGGCATTTTAGTAGCAGTGAGCATGTTGCGCACAAGCGGAACGTTCGACGTAATTATCAACGGCATGAAAAGTTTTTTTGCAATGCTTGGCGCCGATACGCGGTTTGTTGAAGGCCTGCCCACGGCTTTGATCCGGCCATTGAGCGGGGGAGCGGCAAGGGGTATGATGGTGAGCACCATGACGACGTACGGCCCTGACTCATTTGCGAGCCGTTTATCGGGAATATTGCAGGGTGCTTCCGACACTACATTTTATGTTGTGGCCGTTTATTTCGGAGCAGTGTCCATAAGAAATACGCGGTATGCAATACCGGTGATGCTGATGGCAGACCTGGCAGGAATTATTACTGCGATTATTATTGCTTACCTGTTTTTTGGGTAACGCATGCACAGTACCGGATCTTCGCAGCATTCAATATTGTGGGGCGGACGTCTGGAAGTGTTATTTCAACGTAAACCGTATGGAAAAAGCAAACGCATCCGGCACGAAATTAATGGCGGGCACAATATCAAGCTCCGGCTTCCAGTCGAGCGATAAATTGAGTGGAACCTTGGCAAATTTATAATCCAGCCCTGTCACTCCCTGAGGGCCTACATAAGCATTATTATCGGCGAATCCTACATAAGCGCCGGCTCCATAAAACCAGCTTAAACCTTCCACATCAAGTTTCCGGTGAATTTCGAGCAACGCTCCCAATCCGAATTTCGATCCGAATGAAATCAATCCTTCAATTGCATTTTTATCGGTAACAAAATATTTACCGGTTACTGAAGAGCTGATGGTGGGTGTGGAATTTCCAAGGCGCAACCCCATCGCAAAGCGATAATCCTGTGCCGATACCCGCGAGGAACAAAATAATAATATTGCAGCGATGGAAAACAGCAAAAAAATCTTCTTCATAATGTATTGCTTACAGAATAGCAAAGCCACTGCAGGGCTTGAGAATCCCGGAACCGCCATATAAATCTGTTTTAATGGTGATATGTTGTTCGGCCGTGTAGACTTTGTCAGCGGTTCAAAAGTTTAAATATTAAAATATATCAGTTTCCGAATAATTCGAATTTTGTTTTGGGCCTTTTTTCATCGAACCATTTAAAGCTGCGCAGCCGTTTATCCTCGTCTGTAGCCTGGCTCACGGGAAGCATGTTGCCTGTGACTGCACTGATAAAGACCACCCGGTTCAGTTCTTTATTTTTAAATCGCATGTCAATGATGTCTGAAGATGCCTTATTGATACCGATTAGTTTTTCGTCACCGTCTTTTGCATAATAAATGCTTTCGGCATTCCCCTTGGCCCGCACGTTGTCGATATCTCCCTTTGCGAAATAGCCGAATATCCGGTTCCCCTTTAACTGGTTAAACATATTGTCGCCCGTTTTATTTATCATCAGGGCATTTTCGAATACCCGCATCAGTTCGGGCTTTTTATTTTTTGTATATAAATAAATGGTGTCACCTGTTATCTGGCTATTGCTAGCCCATACGATAGGATCATTAAACAGGCGAAACGCCGAATCTTTGCCTGAGTAAAAAAGGCTGTCACATACCGCCTGCAGCGAATCGGAAAATATTTTTACATGGTGATAGGCCCGGAAAAACCGGATACTGGTGTCAGCGGCATTTTTCACAATGGTTTTGAATCCGGAAGAATCGCCGGTAAAAGCACTGTCGGTGGGGAGATCGCTGAACCGGCCGGAATATAAGGTGTCGCCGACGATAAAAGTGCTGTCTTTGTCCTGTTTAATAATCAGGAGGGGCCTTTCCGTTGCCAGCATCGAATTAATATTACGGTTGATCACTATCGAATTGGACAAAACCGCAATACCCTGTGCCGTGTCTTTAAATACTGCATTTCCCGAAAGGATGCTGATGCCGGTGACGTCATCGGTAATTACTTCATCCGCGATGGTAGTGGTGGCGCCATCTTTGATAATGGGCCGTTTGCCAAACTGTGCATTTTTGGTCTTCATATCGTAATAGCCATCGCTGGTTACGATCGTTCTTTTTGCGCTGTCTTCTATAAATGTTTTGGAGATAAATGTCGCGATCTGTGAGTTGGTATTGTATAATAATGAATCCGTTTTGAGATTGTACTGCGGGTCTGTCAGCACCACATTTTTTTTGAAATAGACATCTTTCATTTCGGAGTAATAGGTCGCTTCCGTGCTGGTGAGCACCGATGTGCCGCTGATCACCCGGCCCCCCTTGGTGTAAACGCCTGTTTTCTGGTTCACATCGTATACCAGCTCATCGGTAAACAGGTTACTTTTTCCATCCGTCAGCCTTACTGCTTTTTGTAACGTGGCAATTTTTACATCGGTATGGTATAAAAGATAATCGGAGTAAATATTCACACTGTCGTTATCGTTGATGTGAACATTTCCGAATGCCTCTACAATTTTATTATTCTTATTGATTACCGCGCTGTCGGCATAAAACAGGGTGGTTCCCTGTTTTATTACCACATGCCCTACCAGGGATAAGAGTTCCGTTACCGAATCTATCTTTTTATAACCATACCTGTCGGTGCTGAGTATCTGAACCAGCTTAACCGAATCGGACTGGTTAGCATTTGGAGGAGGTGTCTGTGCATTGGCGCGGGTGACCACGAATAATAAAAAAACAAAAATGCAGGAGAGCCTTCTATTTAGGAATGGAATCATAAATGATAGGTTCCAGGATAGGACCTGATTTTTGTTTTTTTCCGAAAACTGAAATACTGACATAGCGCTTCGGATGCACGCGGAGATCATCCAGCAATGTAGTTAAACTCTTATTGGTCATTCGCAGCTCATCGTACAATTGGCGATCATTTAACAGCAGGCCAACGGTGCCTTTTTTGCTGTTGACAGAGTTGAGCATGGTTTCCAAACCATTGACTGTTTTATTAAGATTGCGGATTGTTTCTTCAAGGTTTGCGTTGGCAAGGCCAGCGGTTGTTTTTTCAAGATTACCCAGTGTATTTTCTATTTTACCGGAATTGTTAGCGATGGCACCGGTAATGGTCTGCACATTATTAAGCGTTCTTCCAAGCGTTTCACTTTGGGTCTTGATCATGTGGTCGAGCGTTGCCGTCGTTTTTACGAGGGTGGCGATGATTGTTTGTAAATTCGTTTGTGTCTTCGGGTCCAGCGTTGCATTTAACCGTTGGATAAGCGCATCGACGGAGCCCAGCGTCTGGTTGATCTTGGAAAGCGCGGGATTAAGGCTGTTGGTCACCTGTGTCATGATGCCCAGTTTTTCGGTCGATTGCAGGGTATCGCCTTTCTTAATATAGCTGGTATTGCCGCCCATGATAATTTCCAGCGAAGTGGAGCCCAGCAGGTCGCTGTTGATCAGCGCAACGGAATTGTCGGGAACGTTAATATTTTTATTTAAAGTGATTCCTACAACAATTCCCGAGAGATTATTATCTTTTTCCCGGAGCGTTGCAATTTTTCCCACCTGGAACCCTTTAATGAAAACAGCGTTGGAAACCTGTAGTCCTTTCACGTCGGGAAATACCGCGTAAATGATATCATGGCGCTCGGCGAGGTTGCGGCCTTTCAAAAAATTGAAGCCCAGTATCAGTATCACGATGGCTATCGCAGTAATCGCCCCTACTTTGGTCTCATTTGAAACTTTCATCAGCCGTTTTCTTTTGGTTAAGGTTAAAATTGTATATAAAAAATCATACTGCCAAACCCGGTATCGTTACTTTCCCTCCGTTGCCTGCCTGTATTTTTTGACGGCAGACAAAATGTTCTCCGCTACTTCTTCCTGTCCTTTCTGACTGTTCAGGTAGTCCTCATCTGGTTTGTAAGAGATAAATCCTGTTTCCACCAGTATGCTGGGCATGGCGGTGGCCTGCAGTACCCAGATGCCTTTCTCATTGCGCTGCTTCACGCCGCGGCTGAATCTCCCCTGGCCGATGAATCCTTCTTCTACAAAGTTGGCCAGCATATAGCTTTTATCGAAATATCGTTTAGTCCATAGCAGCGCTTTTGCCTTAAATTCGGGATCATTGATATCGGGCACGAATTCCGCAGAGGCAGAATCGAGTACATGTTCTTCCGTGTTTACATCTTCGCCAATAAATTTTTCTTTTGCATCCGTTCTGTCGGCCGCCCAAATAAAAGTTTCGGTGCCATTGGACGGGTTTTCAGTGTAATAAACGGTATACCGGGGAACTTTTGACACATGCCTTTTTCTTTTCTTTCCCTTACCGGTGTAGGTCACAGCCGTTTTATATCCTGCAAATTTATTGTGGCGGATGGCTCCTGCTGAATTCACGTGGATGCAAAGAAAGAGATCGCCTTTGTTGGTGTTCGCAAAATCGGCGCGGGCATGTATTTCGGGATAGGTATCGGTGGTGCGGGTGTACAGAATTTTCATTTCCGGAAATGCTTCTTCCAGTTTTTTGCCCACTTTCAGGGCGATGGCCAGGCAGATGTCTTTTTCTACAGAATAAGAGCCCCTGGCTCCCGCATCGCGGCCGCCGTGGCCCGGATCGATAATGATCGTTTTCAGCGTTCCTTTTTGTGCATGGGAAACGGACGAAACGAAAAATAGCAGGAGGGAAAGCGGCAAGCAATAAATGAAGGTCAATTTCAGTTTTCTGATCATAGTATTGAAAATCATTTTGATAGGGCAATCTTCACATAAACTTAATGCTTTAATGGTTACTTTTGCCCACGCCCTGTTTATGAGTGACGCACGCAAAAATAGCCTAAAATACAGTTCTGCGTTTATATTCTGCCTGCTGTTCTTTCATTTAACGGTTCGCTCACAAGATTCATTGTCAAAGAAAACGGATACTTTGGCAATCCGATCGGATACATCACTCCCTAAATCAGATTCGTTACGGCATAAAACGGATACGCTCAACATAAACGTATCAAAGGATTCCCTCGATGCCCCGATCAGTTACAGCGCTTCCGATTCCGTGGTATTTGTGGTGCCTGAGAAGAAAATTATTTTTTATACCCAGGCCAACATCAAACAGAAAGATGCAGAACTGCAGGCCGATAGCCTGACGATTGATCAGGAAACGAATCTCATCACCGCCCTGTCGCGATGGGACAGTGGGCATATTGTGTCCCGCCCAAAGATGACGCAGGCGGGCACCACCACCGAATCGGACGTGATCAAATACAATACAAAAACACAGAAGGGGCTTACCCAGCATTCGATCACGCAACAGGGCGAGATCTATATCCAGGGAGAAAAGATCAAAAAAATTAACCAGAATGATTTTTATGCCTATCGCGGGCAGTTTACTACCTGTAATCTCGATACGCCCCACTTTGCATTTGTGACGAAAAAAATGAAGCTGGTCAATAAGAAACTGGCCGTGTCGGGACCCATACACCCCGAATTCGAAGGAGTGCCTATACCAGTGTACCTGCCTTTCGGCATATTCCCGATTTCGCAGGGAAGGCATTCCGGCTTTCTTCCGCCTACCCTGGCAACAGGCGAGCAATACGGCCTGGGTGTCCAGGGCATCGGCTATTATAAAGTGCTCAACGATAATTTCGACGTCACAGCCCGGGCCGACGTGTATTCATACGGTGGATGGGCTATGTATTTTGAACCTACTTACCGCGTGCGGTACCGGTATAACGGGGGCATGCGGTTTACCATGCAGCGCACAAGAATATTAAGCTCCGATGCGCATGAGGATTTTACGGATACCAAAACATTTAATATTAACTGGCACCATGCGGTAGACAGTAAGGCGAGGCCCGGAACAAATTTCTCGGCCAATGTAAATGCGGGCTCAACGAAATTCAACCGCTACCAACTGCTGAACCCGACGGCGGTATATAACAACCAGCTCAGCTCTTCGGTGGCCTATTCCAAAACATGGGAGAAATACAATCTTACCATAAGTGCCAACCACAGCCAGAATAATAATTCAGGATTGGTAAACGTGAGCCTGCCGACCGTTGGTTTTACGGCCAACACGATCTATCCTTTCCAGTCAAAAGATTTTGCAGGAACGCCCAAATGGTACCAGAAACTGGGTATCGGCCTGAATTCAAATTTTGCCAACCAGATCAATTTCTACGATTCATTATTCAGCTTCAAACGGATAATTGATACGATGCAATGGGGTGCGCAGCATACGATCCCGATCCAGTTGTCGCTGCCCGCGCTGGGACCGCTGCAGATCGCCCCGGGGATTTCGTATGGTGAAAAATGGTTCTCAAGATCGATGTCGAGAGAATGGAAAGATGCCAAGCAGAAACTGGATACCACTTACTCGAATGGATTTTTTCAGTCGCGTGAAATGTCGTTCAGCCTTAGCCTGAGCACGGCCCTGTTTGGTAAGTTCG
>JBGAJL010000044.1:0-1259 GCA_044224935.1 Flavitalea sp. | reverse complement strand
GATCGCTGCCATACGGCACGTAATACGGCCCACGATATCGGTCAATTACCATCCCGACCTCACTGCTAAACATTATCAGAATGTTCAGGTGACACCGGATAGCGTGGGAAAACATTATCAGAGTTTTTCGAAATATGGCGGCGGTATTTATTCCGATTATTCATCGGGCGTTTTCGGCGGTATCAGCTTCGGTATTGACAATAACCTGGAAGCAAAGATCCGCTCGAAAAAAGATACCGGTGCGGCCGAGTTGAAAAAAATAAAGCTTCTCGATGGATTCGGTTTTACCGGCTCGTATAACCTGCTTGCCGACTCGTTTAAACTTTCGCCATTATCGTTTTATGTGCGCAGCACCCTGTTCGATAAAGTCAATATTACCGCGGGTGCCACGATGGATCCGTATAAAACGGACACCATGGGCTTTAGGGTTAATAAATATTCCTGGGATGGCGGCAAATTTAATTTAGGAAGGATCACGAATGGAAACATTGCCATATCGACCAGTTTCAAGAGCAAGGCAAAGGATGAAAAGAAGGATGCAGAACTGAAGAAAGCACAGGAAGGGCAATCACAGCTGACAATGGACGAGCAGATGTCGCAGATGGAATATATGCGGCAGAATCCCGCAGAATTTGCCGACTTCAATATTCCCTGGTCGGTGAATATTTCTTATTCATTGAGCTTTATGAAAAGATTTAAAGCCGACTATTCGGGCTTCGAAACGATCATCAATTCCAGTGCGAGCATCAACGGTGATTTTAATTTAACGCCCCGTTGGAAAACCGGCATCAACACCTATTATGATTTCAAAACATCGAAGATCCAGACGCTTACGATGTTTATATCAAGGGAGATGCACTGCTGGCAGTTGTCGATAAATGTGACGCCTGTAGGTTTGTACCGCTCATTTAATATTACCATTAATCCTAAATCGGGCATCCTGAGAGATTTGAGAATTAACAGAACGCGGCAATTTTACGGAGGATAGGTAAAGTACTGGTGGATCGGTTCCCGCAAAAGCTATTTATTTTTCGAATAATATTCTTTCATTATTTCAAAAACTTTCATCTTTAATTCTTCGGCAGAAAGACCTTCGACTTCAACAGCGGGTAAAAAATCGATCCTCAGCCGGTATGGCATCGCATAAAAGATCTTATTGGCGGGCAATACTTTGCGGGTGTTGAATATCAGCGCGGGAATGATTGCTTTTCCGGTATCTTTCGCGAGCCGGAATGCGCCGGAATGAAAAATTTTTAGCG
>JBGAJL010000177.1:0-4714 GCA_044224935.1 Flavitalea sp. | reverse complement strand
CTATGACGGGTCTGAATGGCAAACATCCCAGGACCTGGGTACGCATATCGAGCAACACCAGGCTTTCTACAAAAATGCATTAAGTAATCCTGCGGCTAAACTGTACCTCTTCCTGGAAGCAAGAGGCTTCCAGGAAAGAGCAGATAAATACAGGAAATATTATACCAATTTTCCCGCAGACAAAGCATTCAACCTGGTCGTACTCGATCTGCAGGATAATACGCTGAAGATTGACGGCCATACTTTTGAAAACACAACCCAGCTGATGACAGCACCGGAGCCCGTGCTCCAAAAGATAGTCAATGCAGTTGCCGACAGCAATTCGAAAGTATCGCTTTGGCTCGACACCAGGTTTAACCAGCTCACGGATGGCATTAACCGCTGGAGACACCTTAAGAATTACAACGTAAAAACATTAGGCTACGCGCTTCGCACAAATGGCCTGCAGGTGGCTGGCCGGGAGGTAATGAATGCAGACGAATTCTATCAACTGATCAACGAGTCGCCCGGCATAGTCACTAACGCTCCTGATGCAGTACAGAACCGGAAAGACGCTGATTACTGGCTCACCAATTACCAGCAATCATCACTCGCTGATTTAATTTCACAAAAAGGATTTCTGCAACGCGATGACCTCACCCTCGACCAGTTTAAGGCCATCTATGAATACCTGCTTAATCGGGGGGACAATCAAAATCCTTTCGAGATAACTGCCTTGCTCGCTGCAGAAATAGAAAAGATTACCGGCGGCTCGGAAGAAGCTCTTTCATCCATCGTAAACGTGGCAAGACCTGCATACATTAATCTGATGAATACGCACAGGCAAACAAAGGTATATGCCACCGAATCGCTTTACGATATCGTGCGAGACATAGGCAAAATCAACAAAACCCATCCTGCGCTGGCCGTAAAAACGATACAGTCTCTCGATCCTGAAATAAGCGCATTCATCCACGATGATTTCGGCAAGCTCAAAAGCAATTCGGAATATTTCGATATGTTATGCGGCCATCTGAAATCTTTTCTTCATGACTCGGTAGTGCCGATCTCTGCAAGCCTGCCATATTATGATCACTGGCAAAAAGAGCAGCAATTAATTCAGCGATCCTCATCAGCAATAGAGTCGCAGCTCGCAAACGAGCAGAGAAAAGAAGAGACGGAAATAAGCCGGAAATTCGACCAATACGTAACTGCCAACATCGAGAACCAGGTGAATTACGTGGATAAGGGCAAATCATTTTTTGTGATCTTCGTGAAATCCATAGCATGGATTGTAGTGCTCCTCTGCGTCGCGATGGCCTATTCCAGTGTGAGTTCAATATGGAACATCATTGTCATTGTCATTATTGTGCTGGTGGTCACACGCCTGGTCACCAGGAGCGTCCGCAGGAGAAGGCCGTATAAAGGGCTTGGGGTGATTTTCGATCCCCTGCATAAACTGATGGGCAAATTGCTGTACAGGCCAATAATGAACAAGATGAAAGCCGATAGTAACAGCCCGCTTAATAACCAGGCCATGCAATCCAGGAAAGCGGAGCTTGAAAAATCAGCGGAAAGATTCAAAGGAAAAAAATTCAACCTGCTTTTTGAAGAACGTGTACGCGTAATACTGATGCCGCACGAACAACTGGAAAAAGAACTGGCCAAAATATAAGAAGTGATGATGGAATGCAGCACCTGCCATAAGCCTAACCGGCCGGTGGCAAAATTTTGTAAACACTGCGGCAGCGAACTTGCCACAGCGCATATTTCCGGGAACGGCCAGGAAATGGATCCGCATTTTGATCTGGTGGTGGGGCTCGATGATCTCAAATCCGTTATCCGGCGCGAGATCACCGCATTTAAAAATATGCGCACGGCAGGTTTCAGTTACGACAACCGTAACCTTCATACAATATTAATGGGCAGCTCCGGCGCAGGAAAAAACAAGGTTGTGGAGGTACTGGCAAAAGTGTATTTCAAAAGCGGCATCACGACAAAGCCTGATCCTAAAATTATTTCAGCTGTCGACTTTTCTGAATTCAGCAGAAATCTTTCCGCTAATATCGACGCTGCCAAAGGAGGGATACTCTGCATCGACAATGTGCACCAGCTCGTGCCCGGTGGATACCAGGCGGGCCAGTCCCTGCCTATCGATAAACTTTATGCCGAAATGGAAAAAAGGAACGGCGATCCTATCATCATCCTTTCATCCAAAGCCGAGGGATTCCGGGATTATCTTGAAGCCAATCTCGACGTAAACAACCGGTTCAATCTTAAATTTTACCTTCCGGATATGCATGTGGAGCAAATGCTGCAACTGGCCAACAGGTTCGTGAAAGAAAAGAAATTCGAGATGGAGGATACAGTGCGCGAAAAGCTCAAAAAACGCTTCCTGTACCTTTTCCGTCACCAGCAGGATGCGGAACAAAGCCTGCAAATAGGAAAAAACGGCTTCCTGGTTCACAAGGAAATGAATAAAATATTCAGCGATCATTTTATCAATCCTTCCTTCATGCACTCTCCCACTTCCCTTCTTGAAAGTGATATCAAGGGAGAAATATATGAAATCAGCAGCGTGGAAGAAGTATTGAAAGAGCTGGACGACTTTATCGGCATGGATGGGGTAAAAGGCTTTCTCGAAAAGATGGTTCACCTGTTACGGATCGGCCAGAAAGATGCTGCCACCACGGGCCGGGAACAGGTGATCGGCTCGCATATTGTGCTCACGGGGAATCCGGGCACCGGAAAAACAACACTGGCCCGGAAACTCGGAGAGGTTTTTGCAGCAGCGGGCATTCTTTCAAGCGGGCATGTTATTGAAACGGACCGCAGCAAACTCGTAGGCAAATATGTGGGAGAAACGGCTTTGCTTGTGCAGAAATATTGCAATGAAGCAATGGGTGGGGTGTTGCTGGTGGACGAAGCATATACATTGAAACAAAGCGACCAGGATAATTTCGGGCAGGAAGCCATCGATACACTGTTGAAACGCATGGAGGATGACCGGGGAAAATTTGTTGTGATAGCAGCAGGCTACCAAAAAGAGATGCAGAATTTTATCGGCGCCAATCCCGGCATGAAATCACGGGTGAAAGATAATTTCTTTCATCTTCCCGATTATACACCCGATCAATTGCTGGCCATCCTTAAATTATTTATAAAGAAAGGAGGCTATACACTGGAGGCCGAAGCAGAAAAAAAATCAGCGGCACACTTAACGCAACTCTACAACCAGAGAAGCCGCGATTTCGGCAATGGCCGCGACGTGCGTAATTTTTTCGAAAGCATACTGGCCACCCGTGCAACGAGGCTGGCGGGAACGAACGAATCTGAATACAGCATGGATATCACCGTTGCTGATATCCCTTCGGAAGATACGGATCTGTCTGCTGGCAATATTGCACTATTGCTTGAAGAATTAAATGCACTGACGGGCCTGGAAGAAGTGAAGTCCGAAATCAATATGCTGGTCGATTTCCTGGAAGCAGAGCGACTGCGCCTGGAAGCGGGTGGCAAAAAAAACAATATCAACCTGCATTGCATTTTCACAGGCAATCCCGGCACCGGTAAAACAACGGTTGCAAGAATACTGGCTAAAATATTCAGGAGCCTTGGCGTATTAAGCAAAGGCCAGTTAATTGAAGTGACGGATAAAGATCTCGTTGCGGGCTATATTGGTCAAACTTCCGGTAAGACCGATAAAATAATCGACTCGGCAATGGGCGGGGTGTTATTTATCGATGAAGCTTACACGCTTGCTGCCGATAAAGGGCAGAACAGCTTCTCGAGCGAAGCCATCGATACGCTGCTGAAGCGCATGGAAGATGACCGGGGAAAATTCATAGTCATTGCCGCCGGGTATACAAAAGAAATGCAGGACTTCCTGGATTCCAACCCCGGGCTTGATTCAAGGTTCACCCGTAAAATCAATTTTGCAGATTATTCGGTGGCGGCCCTGTACGATATCCTGCAGGGCATGATCCGCAATGCCGGGATACATACCGGAGAAGCAGCCGGCGCCCGGCTTCTGCAGCGCGTGGAACAACTGCATCGCGGAAAAGATAAACGCTTCGCCAATGCACGTACGGTAAGGAACGAATTTGAAAAGATCCTGCAAATACAATCAAAACGGATCGTGCAGCAAAAACGCAATGGCATCATTTCGGACGCGATGGAAATCCTGCCCGAAGACATTATCATACAGGGCGACAATAAAGAAACAAACAGCATAGAAGAAACCCTGCTGCAACTGCATGCGCTTACGGGATTGGGAGGCGTGAAAAGATCCATCGATAACCTGGTAGATTTCCTTGCCGCTGAAAAACTTCGCTCGGCGGCCGGGGGAAAACGAAAAGATCTCAATCTGCATTTTGTATTTACGGGCAACCCGGGCACCGGCAAAACAACCGTTGCAAGAATACTGGCTAAGATATTCCAGGGATTGGGCATATTGCCCCGGGGACAATTAATTGAAGTGACGGATAAAGACCTTGTCGCTCCTTACATTGGACAAACCTCACCGCTTACCAATAAAGTTATCGACAGCGCTATGGGAGGCGTATTATTCATCGACGAAGCATATACCTTATCAAAAGGCAGTGGCAGTTTCGGATCGGAAGCGATCGACACTTTGCTGAAACGCATGGAAGACGACCGCGGAAAGTTTATCGTCATTGCGGCCGGCTATTCAAAAGAAATGGAAGCCTTTCTTGACAGCAACCCCGGCCTCGAT
>JBGAJL010000043.1:0-32612 GCA_044224935.1 Flavitalea sp. | reverse complement strand
ACTCAGATTATACCAGGTCATTTTAAAAAAATTTGTAGCTTCTTCCCACATTTTTTTATTATCACTGCTTAAGCTTACAATTGTCAGGCTGTCTTTCAGTTTCTCATGTATTTCTTTCATCTCCGGAACCGATTCGTGACAGGGGCCACAGCCATAACTCCAGAAATCGAGTAAAATATATTTACCCTTGAAATCTGCCAGATGATAGGTATTACCCCGAATGTCTTTTAGCAACGTGTCATACATTGGGTCACCAATTTTTACCACATTAGGTGGATAAAGTATTAATGCAATTTGCTGCCCATTGGGGCAGTTCTTCATTTCCGGTGCAAGCTTTTCATAAAGCTTTTTAACTGCGGGCCTAAATTCCTCAGTCCCGTTCCATTTCACTGTGTTGGCAATGTTTTTTAATATTTCTAACCGGGTGGGCGTTATTTTTCCTTTTGCCAAAAGCGAAAGGTTGTTTTTTTGTATGTTATAATCACAGGCTTCAGAAAGGCTATGCAATGAATCGATACCTCTTTTTAAAATGTCTTTTTCCTCTTTTGTGAGGTTGCCGGACCGATATTGGTCAGAGAGAGCTTTTCTCTCTACGGAAAGTTGCTGGAAATCGATCCAGGATTGCTTATTTGCATTGATAAAGTACGACCATTCATTTTGTTGGGGAATATCACTTTTGACATGCCAGGTGTATATTAGCTTATCGGCGCCTTCAACGGTTACGGTGCATCCGGCTTTAGCCCAGAGGTTAAGGCTCATGGACGGAAACCCATTCCCTACGGCCATCAAAGCGTATTCTTCCACACCTTCGTTCAGGGGAGTATAATGAATACGAAAGCTGCCATTCGCAATACTGTCTTCTGAAACCCAGGTTCCCACATTTCCCTCCTGTTTCATCAGATATATTTTGGTGCCTTCTTCCACACCTTTTAATTGGCCATTGACAGTGATTATTTTTTGTGAGGATAAGCTGTTTACAAACCAAAACAGGCTTATAATTGTAATTATATAACACCTCATAAGCGGGGATTTACTGATAAATTTAAGGGATTCAGTATTTGTCGGCCTGTTAATGTTTTCAGAACCCGAAAACTCTTTCGGAGATTAATAGTTAAGATATTTACTGTTTATAATTTAACTTCGTATAAATTTTCATTCATGCCACCTGCTGATCCGATAGAAGGAACCCGGAAACTGGTTCACGCCATTCTTGAGCTGCGCGATGAACTTCGCCGGTTTTTGCAGAAAAAATTCCGGGATCATAATATAGATCTCACGTATGAGATGCACCAGATTATGGCCTGCCTTTGGAGAAAGGACGGTGTCAACCAGCAGGACCTGGCCGATCTCACCTTAAAAGATAAGGCCAGCATGACCTATTTAATTGATAACCTGGCGAAGCGGGGATTAGTGCTGCGGAAGGAAGACCCCCTCGATCGCCGCAATAAGCTCATTCACCTGACCGCAAAAGGTAAACTGCTCGGGCGTAAGGTAAAGCCCTGGGTAGAAGATATGTTTGCCATTGCTTCTCATGGCTTCCGGGCAGACGATATCGGTAAGTATACGGCTGTGATAGAAAGAATGCGGGATAATATCAAAGCGGAATAAATTTTTTTTAAATAATGGTTAAATGATTAACTGTTTACTATAATACCAATGGCGATGAGTAAGAGCGCGCATAATACTGAATCACTGGTTGAATATGGCCCCCGGCGGGTGATTATCACCGTAACGGCTGTTATCTGTGCATTATTACAACTGATCGACACTACCATTGTGAATGTGGCGCTGCCCACGATGCAGGGAAACCTGGGCGCATCCCTCACAGAAATCACCTGGGTGATTACAGCTTATGCCATAGCAAATGTGATATTGATGCCCATGACAAGCTGGCTGAGCCATCAGTTTGGACGCCGCAATTATTTCGCGGCATCCATCATCCTGTTTACCATCGCTTCATGGTTCTGTGCCAATGCAACGGGTATCGAGGAAATGATCATTTTCCGGTTTATACAGGGCATCGGAGGCGGTGCATTATTGGTGACCTCACAAACGATTATCACCGAAAGTTATCCTCCCGAAAAGCGCCCGATGGCCCAGGTGATCTATGTGTTGGGGGTGATAATCGGCCCTACGATCGGTCCGGCCCTGGGCGGTTACATTGTGGATAATTTCCACTGGTCATACATTTTTTATATTAATATCCCGATCGGTATTATCGCTGCGTTGCTTACCCTGCAATTTGTGCGAAGCCCGCGCTACGCTCAGAAGAGCAGCCCGGGCAATGTTGACTGGCTGGGAATATTCTTACTGATCGTGGCGGTGGGGTCGCTGCAGTTTATACTTGAAAAAGGACAGGAAGAAGATTGGTTCGAGAGCGCACTGATTACTGCGCTGGCCGTTATTTGTTTTTTCAGTTTTTATTTTTTCATCTGGCGCGAATTGACTTGTAAAAAACCCATTGTAAATCTCAGGGTGCTCAGCAACCGTAATTTATCGGTGGGGTGCATATTTGCATTTGTGCTAGGCTTCGGGCTCTTCGGATCCACTTTTATCATACCGCTTTACACGCAATCTATCATGCACTGGACAGCCCTGCAGGCGGGGCTGCTCATGATGCCAAGCACAATATTCACCGCCATAATGATGCCCTTTGTGGGCCAGCTTATGCAGCGTAAAGTTTCCACCAGGCTGCTGGTAAGCGTGGGGATGTTTATCTTTTTTATCTACAGCCTGATGGCCTATAAAATATTGACGCCAAATACGGGCAGCAGCGCCTTTTTCTGGATACTGGTGGTGAGGGGTATAGGATTGGGCCTGCTTTCTGTACCGATCACCAATATGGCATTGTCTACGCTGCATGGTTCGCAGATCGCTGAAGGAGCGGCACTTTCGGGGATGATGCGGCAACTGGGCGGGTCCTTCGGTGTGGCGATTATATCCACTTACCTGACACGCGATATACAGTCGCACCGGAATGATGTGGTTTCTCACCTGAACTTCAACAATAGTGTTGTGCAGCAGCGTTTACAGGCGCTTACGTATGGGTTTCAGGGGAAAGGGATACCCTCCAATGTTGCTCACAGTACAGCTTTAAAAATGATGGACGGCATGGTAGATATACAGTCTACTGTTCTTGCTTATATGGATGTGTTTCTGGTGGTGGGAGTTATGTTCCTGCTATGTATTCCTTTTGTAGTCATAATGATACGCGAGTCTAAAACCGTGCAGGACACCGCGCACCTCGTCGGGGAGTGAGCCGCGGCCTTATGTTATCTGTTTGTGTGAATTAGGTTTTCCAATTCTTTTGCAGGCACTACGCCCGATTGCCGCCACAGGGTTTTTCCGTTTTTGAACAAAATAAGCGTTGGCACCCCACGCACCTGGTAGGCAGACGCCGCCTGCGGATTTTTATCTACATCAATTTTAATAATACTGGCTGCGTCGCCTATGCGGCCCTTTACCTGTTCCAGAATAGGCGACATCATTTTACAGGGTCCGCACCATTCGGCAAAGAAATCCACCAATACTGGTTTGTCCTGATTTATGATTTCCTGAAATGTCATATTTATTTTGGTTGTTGGTTTACAGTAGAGAGTTGATGGCGCTTTTTATTTTTTCTTGTCTTTCCTGAATATGGAAAATAACAATCCTCCCATTACTGTGCCATAAATGCTGCTGTTGAGCGGATTTGAAGTTATGGCACAACTACTGGAACTGCACCCTGCAAATTTCCAGTAGTAATAACCGCCCATTGCTCCGGCAATTGCACCAATGATGATAAGGAAATGCTTTTTAACCAACCTCTTCATAGGTTATGTCTTCTGTTTTTCTATTGTTTTTGGAAACAGTTGTGCTGCAACCGTCAATCCCGCAGCAACCTATATTCAAAATGGGCATCAAGGCGAAAAAGCTGCCTGCGAGAACAAACAGCCATTCTTTTGACTGGATGCTCTCTGCAATAATAAAAAGGCCCAAAGCTAATCGCAGCACGCGCATAAAGTGCCAGTTTTTAAAGTAGTTTTTCATTCCGTTTTCTTTTTAGAAGTGTTAATGCCGAAAGGCAGGTACAAGGGGCAAAAGCTGATGAATGAAGTAAGCACAAATATTGCTGCCAAAATACCCAGAATGATTGCCAGTGTTCCGGAAATCGTATTTGTGAAATACAATACGGCAATGACGGCCGCTACCAGTACGCGGGTTACCTTGTCTGCAGTGCCCATATTTCTTTTCATAACCGTTTTATTTAAGGTTTGCTATCTGATTTACATTTTGCCAGGTTCCGCCATTGATTACATGCAGAAAGCCGTTTTGCTCCAGAATGTTTTTGGCCAGGCTGCTTCGGCTGCCGCTTCGGCAAAACACGATGATGCTTTTCTTTCCCTTGAATTTTGACAATTCGCCTGGCATCTTATCTAACGGAATGTTTACCGCACCTTTTACGCTGCCTGCCGAAAACTCAGCAGGTGTGCGGACATCCACTAAAAAAGACCCATCTTTTATGGCTTCTGCTAATTGGCTGTTGTCTGTTTTGCCAAACAATGCTGAAAAAAGTCCCATATTATTATTTTTTACCGTTAATTATTCTTTACTGTCGAAAACTTCCGGAGATTATCTGTCGCTTACTTTAGTTACGTTATTCAATAGTTGGCGTCAATGTTACTTCGGTCTTCATTGAATTGGTAACCAGACATCCTGCTTTTGCCTTTTCCGCAATGCGGACCGCTTTGTCAATATCCTTTTCAGGACTAACCAATTTAATTACCGGAAATATTTCAGCCTGTGTAATCAGGTATTTTCCGTCTACTATTTCCAATTTGGCGGTAGTATTACAGCTGAAATCCGCTATTTCTATTTTGAAATTATGAGCAATCGCAAGGAAAGTTGCCATATAGCAACTATTGATGGCGGCTACGAAAAGATGCTCGGGCGACCATATCCCCGGAACACCATTAGGGAATTCCGGTGGTGTGGCACATTCGATAGTTTTGTCTAACACGGGTGATGACAATTCACCTGTTCTGCCTTCTTTCCATTGAATGTTGACTTCGTAAAAATGTGTTTGCGACATTGCTTTACTTTTTATTTATACAAAATTGGAAAGTAATTTTTGCCTGTACAGCTACTTTGGTTACACAAGAATTATTTGTTTCTACCTAAAAACTATCTTCCTGAAATATTTCTCTGCACGGTTGAGTATTGCGGGGTGCGGAATCACTCTATGAATATATTACGCCGGCAAAAGCGGCATATTAGCTGCAACAGGTAATCCCGGTAACACAACAGAATGCAATATGGTTATGAATAAAGAAATCCTCCTGGCTTCTTCACTCATTGGAATGATAAGTGTATTTTTTTGCGGCTTCGATACCACCCATACAATGGCGCCCAAACCCTTTACCAATTCCATTGGCATGAAGATGCTCTTCATTGAGAAAGGAAGTTTTCTGATGGGTGCGCAGCCGGATTCATTTCATATCGCCCGAACTACCAGTATGTCCAAAGACGCACCTTCGGCAGACGAGCAGCCTGCTCACCGCGTCACGATCAGCAAAGGATTTTATATGTCAGAAACGGAAGTCACTATTCGTCAATACCAGCAATTTAAGAAAGCATACAGCGGCGCCGGATATTTCGAGCCCTATGCCACCGGCATTAGTTGGAATGAGGCCGAGGCTTTTTGTAAATGGCTGAGCAGGAAAGAAGGCAAACCCTATCGCTTGCCTACCGAAGCGGAATGGGAGTACGCATACAGGGCGGGAACAGACGGGTTGTTTTGGTCGGGCCGCCAGCGGCCGGAAGAGGATATTAATCCGTGGGGCTTAAAGAACATGGCATCTGAGGCTCCCGAGTGGTGCCTCGACTGGTTGGGCCCTTACCCGGATACCGCTCAAACCGATCCTGTCGGATACGATAACAGTTGGGGAAAAGTGGTCAGGGGCGGAGCCATAAGCATCAGGAATCACAAGGGAAAGGTTTTCGAGCCGGACACTACCGCTATTTTTTACTACGCAGCTAACCGGAGCAGCCTGCCACCTGGTTATCCTGAAATGTATACGGCAGGACAACGTCCCCATTTCATTGGCTTCCGGGTTGTGCTGGGAGAGCTGCCCCAAACGCCGCCCGCGCATTTCGAACTGGGGATGGCCTTCCAGGGTGTGAGTCAGCGCAGGGCAGATGCCGGTTCCGGTCCCCCACCCAGCCAACCTTATTTTAAATCACGCTCGCTGATATCCAGCCCGCCCGACCTGACATCCCCCGAAGACAACCGGGCCGTAGGTTTGGATGACGGGATCATCGGGAACCTGCATAGCGGAGGAGTGACAATGTGCCCCAACGGAGATCTGCTATACATCGCTTTTTCATCTCAACCCAATAAAAGCGAGAACGCAACAAACACCACTATGGTAGCCACCCGGCTGCGCTATGGATCCGAGGAATGGGAAATGCCTTCTTTGTTTTACGGCCTGGCAGGCCTGAACGACCAGTCTGCCCTGTTATGGAATGACAGCGGGAAGATCTGGTTTTTTGGCGGCGGCCGCAATTTTGGCAACACTCCTTTCCGGTACACCACTTCAAATGATAACGGGGCCTCATGGAGCGCCATTGCTTTTCCTGAAATAAAAGGAACCGTTGGAGATTTTGCTCCTCAGCCCATAACCAGCGCTTTCAGAGGACCGCACCACACTATATATTTCAGCTCAGACGGAAGCCTGGATGAAAGCCAATCCTCTTCCTGGGCCACTTCCTTTCTCTGGGCAAGTGATGATGATGGTAAAACCTGGTACGATACAGGAGGAAGAACAGCAGGACGGCATACCAGCTTCGCTTTGCTGAATGATGGAAGGATCTTAGCTATGGGAGGTAAAGACAGTGATATTGAAGGATACATGCCGCAGTGTTTTTCTTCGGATGGCGGGAAAACATGGACAGGGAAATCCAAAACCCCTTTCGCCGCCCTGGGCAGCAACCAGCGGCCGGTGATCATCAAATTAAAAAGCGGCAACTTATTCATGGCAGGTGATTTTCAAAGCATGAAAATGTTCAGGAATCCTCCGCCGGCAGGCATCACGGAAAGAGGCGCTTATGCAGCGCTTTCCACTGATGATGGAAAAACATGGAAGATCAAAAAACTTCCCTCGGCAACGCCTCATCAAAATTGGAGAGGAATAGCAGATAGAGGCTGGCCCAATGAAGGCTGGGGAACGCTGGGATATTGCACCGCCACACAAAGCCCTGACGGTATTATTCATTTGCTTTCCTCTAAAAGTCTGCCTGCCATGGAATTTGCCATGAACGAAGCCTGGATCTTATCCGACTTTGAATCAGAGGTACACAAAAGCCCGGGTATTGCTTCCCCGGAGAAGACAAAACACTTTGAAGAAAAATATCCCAACGGCCAGGTGCGGTTACAGTATAGCGGGTGGATGGCAGATAATGGTGAATTTTTGCTGAATGGTAAAGAAAACTGGTATTATGAAAACGGGCAACAGCAATATGAAGCCGTTTACCATAACGGCCATAAAACAGCGATGGAAAAATATTGGGACAGGGTAGGGCGCCTGTTATGGACAAAAGAATATACCCCTTATAATACAACTGTTTACACCACTTACTGGAACAATGGAAATAAAAAATCCCTGTCCACGTGGTCCGGAGTTTTTGCGCATGGGCCAACTGCAACATGGGACAAAAACGGAAATACAACCGCTGAAATGATGTTTTATTACGGAAGAAGAAACGACTAGAAGATTATTTAGCTAAGCACACAATTCCAGGTTAGGAACATTGCCGCGTGTAAGTTTTCTTTGCGGGGTAAGGATTTTTTGCCCGGTATGGTCAACCAGCGAGTTTTATTCCCGACACTATTTACTTACTACAGGGTTCTTCAAGAAATGCCAGCGTAGCCTTGTTGTAATCGCTATACATATGATGATCAGATACAGAAAGGGTTATCTGCTCGTTTACGGTTATCTTCTGATTGGGCGATAGGCTGCTTATTTGCGGAAATGCAGAGGGGTTCGATTGGTATGCAGATAAGAAATCATCGGTGTATCCTTTAAAATAGTTCTTTGCATCGAGCAAACCGTTGGCTTTTAGCTCATTAAAAATTGCTGCCGATTGTTCAACGCTTATATCGCCGTGCCTTGCAAACCTTTCCGGGTACAACGGAGAATGTATCTTAATAAGGTAATTACTGCAAATACCCCTGCCTGCAATCGTATTAGCATTATTTAAGGCATTTGCATTGCCCGCGGGTCCTACATTTGGATTATTGTCAAACTGCGCCATGCAAAACTGAAGTGGCGTAGTGGTACTTTGTGCAATGGCGTTGCCGGAAGGGGCGCAGTAACTCACTCCCGATTTGAATTTATAAATAGTGGATAGGGCAGTAGAGAAATTGCCGCCATTACTCATGCCGATAGAATACCTGGACTTGCTTATATCCGTAACACCACGGTTATAAAAGGTATTGGTAATAATTCTTATATTGGCAAAATCAACGTTGGTGATGGTGTCCCAGGGAGTATTGCTCCATCTTGCCGTATCGCTGCCATTTATTGTCGTTTCTTCCGATTCGGTAATAATAACCGCATATTTATTATTTACCAGGTCGTTAATCATTAATTGCCATTCATAGCTCGCGACTAAATTCGCTGCGCTGCCGCCGGTGCCGTGCAGGAGATAAACAATGCCTGTGTGATCAGCAGGAAAATAATAATAAACTGATTTAAGGTGATCCCTTCCTTGTATCTGTTCGTGAGTTAACGTAAAAGGCTGCATACTGTTTACAGTGCCGGTAAAACTTACATTTTTTGCAGGCATTACAAACCATGTGTGCCATTCCGCAGGAGCCTGCAACAGGGATGCGTCACCACCCGACCACGAGCCAAATACCTGGGTGTTGCTATTATAGGCCTCGCTGAATATATGAACGGTGTCACCCGCTTTATAGGTTCCGCTTCCATAGCCATGGGTAACAGCAACTTTAAAGCTATCGGTGGCAGGGTTTCCAGGCAGGGAGGGACCGCTGTTTTTTCCGCAGGAAGAAAATGCAATTCCGGTACAGAGTATAGCGGGTGTAAGAAACAATTTCATAGCGGAAAGCTTAACATGACACGGTCTTAGTAAACTGGAAAGTTCAATAAGAGCGGGAAAATGATTCTGTGGTAAAATAGTCCTAACGAAAAATATGCCGGAAAATTGTGTGGGTTATTGCGGGGCCGATTGGCACCGTTCTGATAAATAAGCCCTGTAAATTATCTTTACAGGGCTTGTACACCTCGGTATTTTTACTTCAGTATTTCTTCGAGCATCTCCTGTAAATTTTCAATGAGATGCTTTCCCTTGAAAGTTTGGATTTGTTCTTTATTAACAAAGCTTCGCAATTGCGATTGAACAATTTTGCCTTCCCGGTCTATTAACAAATAACCTGGAACTGCAGTTAGCCCAAATATGTTTTTACTTGCTACATCAAGATTATCAAATCCCTGAAACCAGGGCGTTTTTTCTTTTTCCAGGGCCTCAAGCCAGTCGGCTTTATTTTCATCTAAGGATATCCCGACAATATTAAATCCCTTATCGGAAAAATTTTTATACACTTGTTCCAGCCGGGGAAATGCGGCACGGCAGGGACCGCACCAACTGGCCCAGAAATCAATCAATGTATATCTATGGGAAGATATAAGGGCATGGATGCTTATGCTATCACCGTTTTTTCCGCTCAGTTTAAAATCGGGGATTTTGTTCATCGAAGCAAACCTTTCAACCGATTTATTACGCTCGACCAGTTTTGCCAGGTCCTTTCCCGCGGCGCTTTGCTGCACCCGTTTACTCAATTTCAGATAGGCATCATTCTGAACAGCCGGTGGCTGTGCCCGTAAAATAATGGGTGCAAATAACGAGTTGCGGTGATTGCTGATATATTCCTGTACTTCCGGTATCATGGGCCACGGTGAATTTTCAAAAAATTTATCCTGCAATTGTTTATACTCTATCCAGTCGGTTTGAACCTCAGAGCCTTTCAATACGAGATTTTTAAAATCGGTCAATTTTCCTGTCAATTGCATCCTGCCATTCACCAGCCATAAGGTGTTACTGTGTTTTTCCTGTTTTAACTCCCGGAGGAGACTGGTATCAAGGGACAAAAAGCAGAAGGCGGTTTCATTGGCTATTTGTCCTTTTAAAATAAACCGAGAGCCGCGGCTGATCGCTTTGGAAAGCGTATCATTTGTATGACTGACAAGGCAGACCATTGATCCGTCTTTTAACCCTTCTATATTCCCTGATATCACAAATCCTTTTTTCTGTGGTATTGCGAAAGATTGCATTTGCAGTACCATGACAGCATAAATGCATAGCGTGGATATAATATATTTACTTATACTTTTTTTCACTTTATTCGGAATTTATTTAATTTAATAACCATCTACCTGTTCCAGGTTGGGATTGTTCTCCAGCTCAACAAAATAAATGGGAAACCACTGCATATACTTTTTCCATTCTGCTCCCGCTCTTTTTTCAGGTAGCGCCAGTTCCATCACTTCATCAATTTTTCCCGTTCTTTTTAAATCGAACCAGCGATGTCCCCATTCAGAAAACAATTCATGCTGCCGTTCTGTTAAAACAGCGGTTAATAAACCGGCCTGCTCAATACCCGGATCTGTATCTTCTATTAAGGGTAAGCCGGCTCTGTTCCTGATTTTATCCACATCATCAATGGCTCCGGTCAGATTATTCTGCTGTGCTCTTGCTTCCGCCCTGATCAGATATTGCTCTCCCAATCGCATGACGGTGCTGTATTCATTAACGGGAGCGTCGTAAATATTTATTTTATATTTATAAGGGTAATAATACGTGTCGCCGTCAATTGTAGTATGGTTTATCCATTGCGTTTTTCTAAGATCGTCAGTGCTGAAAGTGTTCAACAGATCATCGCTGAGATAGAAAGGCTGTTCCCAGTTGGGGCCATACTCTGTCAATACGAAAGTGTAGGCCTCCATCGTGTTATATCCTATGGTAACCGGTTGTAGCTGCCATATAGCCTCTCTGTTGTTTTTTATAAATGCGGTGTTTAAGGTCTCCAGTTCGAATTGGCTATTATTATCCAGCAGCAGGCTGGCCTGTTTCTCTGCATTCACCCAGTCTTTCATATATAAATAAGTTCGTGCCAGCAGGGCTGTTGCGGCCCATTTCGTGGGGCGGACTCTTTCTTCCATACCGGCCGGATAAGCGTTGATAAGGTCCGCTGTGAGGAACTTATCGCTTAAAAGGCTCTGCGCTTCATTCAGATCATCAACGATCTGCTCGTATACTTTTTGCTGTGTCGCTTTCTTTGCTAAGGTATTTGCAGTGTAATCGGTTCCTAATATCAAAGGAACATCACCATATAAGTTCACCAGGTAGAAATAGCAGAAAGCGCGCATAAATCTCGCCTCTCCCAGGAGTTGTTGCTTTACAACCGGGGTAAGACCGGAAGAGGCTTCTATACCTTCCAGCGCAGCATTTATCTGGTACATACTTTTATATATCATCGTCCAATAGTCCATGAAATCCACGATAATACTATTCAAATTATTCTGATAGTAGGCCCCCATCAGGCCATCGCCCGATCCGTAATAGACCATTTCATCAGCCGATATTCCTGCAATGGCTGAAAGTGTGGTGAGCTGATGATCGTATTGCATCCAGGCTCCGCTGAGAATGGCATACAATGTTGTTACTGCACCAATAGCAGTAGCATCGCGATTGAATATTTCCTTATCCGGCAAACTTGTTGCGGGACCGTCGGCTTCAACCAGTTTCTTACATCCCGAAAAAAAAGATATTATCAGCACTCCAATCAGTAGTACGGATGTATATTTTATAATGATGTTTTTTGATTTTTTCATTGTATCCTTATTATTTTCAATCATTCAGATTTTAGAATATCAGTTTCAATCCCGCTGTAATTACTCTTAATGGTGGCAGGATGGTAGAGCTTTTCGTTTCCGGATCGAGACCGGTATAGCTGGTTATGGTAAAAAGGTTCTGGCCCTGAATAAACAGGCTTCCGCTTTGCATGCCTGTGGCTTTCATCCAGGAAGAAGGCATCTGCCAGTCAAGAGAAAGATTTTTTAACCTGATATAGGAGGCGTCCGATATTCCTGCATCGCTTTGGTCGCGAGCGTATATATGCTGTATATAGTTGGCATACTGGGTTGAATATTTTTGGATGGTGGCAATATCGCCTGGTTTTTGCCAGCGGTTTAAAAGCAGTACAGACTGGTTGCCCTCTCCCTGGCTGAAACCCCCGACGGTATATTGCAAGCTGCCGTAAGAATAGTTTCTGGCTTTCTGTTTGGTAAACTGAAACATCAGGTCCAACTGAAAGCCTTTATAACTAAGGGTGTTTTGAAACCCACCATAAGCAGTTGGAAAAGGATTTACAATAATATTTTTGTCTTTTGATGCCGGATTACTTGTAGGTTTTCCTTCATTATCTTCAAACTGGTAGATGCCGGTTGCAGGATCTACTCCCAGCAAATGATAGGCATAGGTGGCACCCATCGGTCTGCCAACGATTTTTTTGCTGGCATCGGATGTTTTGTCAAGCCCGGGATAATCCATCAGCAATGTTTTGGGAAGGGTGAGGTTGATGTTGCTTGTCCAGCTGAATGCAGCCGTTTGAATAACGGTTCCGGAAAGCATAAACTCCCATCCGGTATTCTTGATTTTAAAAGCCTGGTTCTTATAGATGGCGTCGAAGCCGGTAGTAGCGGCAAGCAGGTAAGCACTAAGCTGATTGTCGGACCTGTTTAAATAATAGTTTGTATTGAACTGAATTCTGTCATTGAAAAATCCGAGATCGAGACCTACCTGTTTTTTCCTGGTCGATTCCCATTGCAAAAATGGGTTGGAGATCTGATTTGGCGCATAAGCCGTGATGCCCTGGTAAGGTATTTCCTGGGTCACCGGTGCAAACAAGCTTAAATACTGGTAATCCGGGATCTGCTCGTTGCCGGTAGTTCCATAACTTGCGCGTAACTTACCAAAGCTCAGAAAACTTATCTGATTCTTTATCCATTTTTCCTGCGAGAAGATCCATGCAGCGCCTATTGCACCGAAATCGTGAAATCTGTTTTCGGGCCCGAAGCGGGAGCTTCCGTCTCTTCTTGCCGATACATTGAGTATGTATTTATTTTCCCAGTTATAATTTACCCGGCCAAAAGCTGCGCAGTACCGATAGTCCAAGAAGATGGAAGTTCCGGGAACTGTAGAGGGCGCGGAGCGGATGTCATCCATTACCATATCGTTGCTGAAACCGGTGGCTAATATTGAATATCCTTTGCTGGTACGTTGTTGGAAGGCAGCGCCGGCCAGTAGTTCGAGCGTGCCCTTACCTATGGCTCGTTTATAGGTTAGTTGCGGTTCTGCCAGCCATGTTTTCATGGTATTGTTGCCAAATTCACTGGATCGTTGTTGCCTGCCGGACGCCAGATCTTCCGGCATTACTGATTCAAGCAAGGTCTTGTTGGTATAATCGGTTATCAGGCTGGTATATCCAAAACTACTTTTAATATCAAGACCCGGCAGTATTTGATAACTCAATATTAAATTACCGACCATGGAAGCGGTTTTATCGTTAAACCGATCGTACAGGTAACCAATGGGGTTTTTGATAAATGTAGTGCCACCCGAAGCATCCGGAGCCCAATTCACTTTTCCATCCGATGTATATAATGCGGGTGCAACCGGCGAGAGCAGCATGGCAGCCCTGGTTAGATCAATCTTTGGCAATTTGTTATTGTCGTCGAGGTAGTTGCCGGAGAACTGTATTTTAAATCTGCGATTTGCCGATGCGCTATTAATATTGAAATGCACAGAGCCTTTTTTATCGGAGAAGCTACCCGGAAATACAGTGGTTTCTTTATGATACCCGGTACCTACCAAAAAAGTAGTGTTCTCATTCCCACCTGAAACGGAGGCCTGGAAATCATTGTACAGCGCAGTACTTCCCAGCAATTCCTTTTGCCAATCGGTTTCGCGGGTGTTATCCCAGTTTCCATTTAAATCGTTATCGCCCATTCTGCCGGGCACGGGTGTCAGGCCATCATTTGCGAGTGCTTCTTTACGCATAGTGAGGTGCTGTCCGGCGTTCATCAGCTTCATTTTTTTAGGTATCCGGGCGCCTCCTGCCTGCAGATTAAGATTGATCCTGGTATCGCCTGCTTTTCCTTTTTTGGTAGTGATTAAAATGACCCCGTTAGCGGCCCTGGAGCCATAGATAGCCGTGGCATCGGCATCTTTTAATACTTCAATACTTTCAATATCCGCTGGATTGATCGTGCTCAGCGGATTGCCGTTGACATTCGGAATTCTGAACGAGCCTCCCGAACCGCCCAGCACCCAGTTGCTTCCACCCTGAGGCATGAATTGCGATGCATAAGGAACACCATCAACTATGTATAATGGATCATTACCGTTTTGAATGCTATTCTTTCCCTGTATTCGCACGGTAACGCCGGAACCTGAAAAGCCGGTGGCCTGTTCAATAAACAATCCCGGCACACGGCCCTGCAGGGCAAGCAAAGGATTGTTTATGGGTTGCTTTTCAATCTCTGCTGCTTTTACAGAACCGATATTACCTGTGCTTAGCCTGCGACTGGTTTTCCCATAGGCAATGATTTGCACTTCGTCGAGCTTATTATCAGAAATTTCCATCCTGATGTCACCGATGGGTTGCAGCGTAATTATTTTTATCTCTTTTTCTTTGTAACCGGAATAAGTGATAATTAGAATATCTCCGGCGTTGACATTTATTTTAAAATGGCCGGCCGCATCGGTAAATGTTCCCCGGCTCGTTTTCTTCACTTTGATGGATGCACCTTCCAATGGCTGACCCTCATGGTTGAGGACGAGTCCGGAAACAGGCTGTGCGCCATTTGACTGATTAGTGACAGAATTGAATAAACCTGGTAGATTCTTTTTGGGTATTCCGGAAAGAACAATTGTTTTATCCTTAATAACGTAGTCGAGTGATAGCTCTTTCAGGACCTCACTGAGCAAATCGTTTAAAGGGAGATTCTTTGCTTCAACGGAAACCGCGGCGTTCCCGGAATAAATATTTTTCTGTGCCAGAACCACATACCCCGTTTGCTGCTTAATAGCAGCAAATACCTGCTTCAGGGTAAGATGCTTTCCCGGGAGCGTCACATTTTGCGCCACCCCGGAGGCCCGGGCGCTCAAAATGGAAGCGATAAGCAAAAAGATGGTCAACTTCATCGCGAGAGCAGTTGTTTTTCCGATGGCTGGGCAAAGTGAGATTATTTTAATTGTCACCCTGCCCGATACCAACCGTTTGAATAACACGGTTTTTTGCATAAATTGCAATTGTTTGGTTGTTAAAAAATAGAGACACGACATTTTTATTTGAATCAGCTAAACGATACTCCGGAAGTGTAGCCGCACTTCCGGTTTTTTTTGCTGATTCGATATTTATTATCAATTATTCTTTGCTGTCAATCCATTTATAGAATAATTAATTTTCTGCCTTCCAGCTTCGTATGAATGTTCAGCTTTTCAAGCACTGTTAATAAATCATTTAATGTGACACCTCTCGTCATTTCTCCTATCAGCTCAACATTGGGCAATGGCTTGTTATAAGACACTTCGATATCATACCAGCGTTCCAGTTGTTTAAGCGCATCTTCCAGCCGAACGCCATCGAAATTAAAAAGTCCATTTTTCCAGGCCACTGTCTGTTCAATATTTACCTGGTCAGTCACTGTCACGATTGCCGGTGCGTTGCGGTTAATGATTGCCTGCTGGCCCGGTTTAATAATTGTTTTTTTGCTGTTTGCTGGCGCACCCGCAGCCGAATAAACGGCGATTGAGCCCTCCAGCAAAGTGGCCCTAAGCGCGGATTCATCTTCATATGCATTCACATTAAATTGCGTTCCGAGTACTTCTATGCCTGCTTTTCGATTTGCGCTCACTCTGAAAGGCATGTTTTTGTTTTTTGCAACTTCAAAATAGGCTTCCCCTGAAATCTCTACGCTTCGTTCGTTTCCGGAAAAGATGATCGGGTACCGGATTGAGCTGGCCGAATTGAGCCACACTTTTGTTCCATCTGGCAAAACGAGCTGGAACTGCCTGCCTTTTGGCGTGCTCATTACATTATAAACCATTTCATTCCCCTTGCCCTGATAAACCAGGGCTCCATCGATTACGCTGGCGGTAACGCCCTGCTGTAAAGCCACTATGCCATTTTTAATTGAATCCAACAGTACCCTTGACCCATCGGCGAGGGTGAGTATGGCACCGTCGCTGCCCGGCGCTATATCTGCTGCCTGTGCTATAGTGACAGTGTTCTTATTTTTCTTGTTAGTTGTCCAGAGATAAGCTCCGGCACCCGTCAATATAATAATCGCAGCCACCCAGCCCCATCTGTGCATGAAATGTGTCTGCCGGACAGGTTTGATGGTTTTTACTTCGCTATTCTCCTTGTCGATTTGAAGAACCTGTTGTGCAAGCGCCATATAAGGGCCCGCATCTGCAGAAGGATTTGTGTACTTAATTAAAGACCCGGTAACCAGTTCGCTGAATAGTTCCATATTCTCCGCACTGCTTATAAATTGTTGTAACTCTCCGAGTTCTTCGGCAGTGGCGGTATCGCTTGTATATTGCCCTATTAAATATAACAGTCGTTGCCTTTCCATATTATTGCAATCATACAGACCACCGGTTATAAAAATCAGGGGTCATTGGTGAAAAAATATTTTTTAGGATAATATCAGGATCACTGCTGCCAGAAACTGACCCGTTTCAATCAGTTTTTGGCGGATAATAGACAAGGCCCGCATAAGGGTCTTCTTTACATAATCTCTTGATACGCCGAGTTCCTGTGCAATTGCAGGTAATGTCAGCCCCTGCTCACGACTCATTTTATAGACAGTTTGTTGACGGGGAGAAAGTGTGCGCACGGTTTCAAGAATAATACGCTGCGTTTCTCTGAGAGAAATGTCCAGCTCAGTTTGATGGACGGAGCGATCGTCCAGGTTAGCAACCGGTGTATCTACTGATTCAATCCGGCGCTGCTGCAGGCCATGTTTACGCAGGTATCGAAAACATTCATTGGAAACGATTTTGAAAAACCAGGGCCGGGGATGTTCCACATCTTCTAATTTATCCCTGTACAGCCACAGGCGTATAAGTGCTTCCTGCACCACTTCTTTTACGGCATCTTCAGACTTTACCATTTTAAACAGGTAGTCGGTAAAATCAGGGAGTAAAGTGGTGTAAAACTCATTGAAGGCTTTTTCGTTACCTTCCGCGATCATGCCAAATAATTGCCGCTCTTTATTTATATTATTGACTGTCAATTTTTTATATTAAATACGCAGCCTCAAACGTAAAACAAATTCCTGGATAAATTGATAACCCCGATATGTAGTCGCGATAAGAATAAAACGGAAATAAACCTGCCCCGGCGCGGTATCCCGGACGTACAAAATTACGCCCCGGAAGCTGGTGTTTTGAAATCCAGGAAGGAATTATTAATACCCAAAAAGGAAATAATATTTTTCCGCATTGAGCAAATGCTTTTCCCGCTGCGGTCTTCACTAAATTTCTTTGAGCAGTATCTTTTCGCTTCAGTCTTCATTAAACAAGATATATCAACATGTGTGAGTTTAGAAAAGTTACTATTGCAAAGGCAGGCTATGTGGCCCAATGTCCGTTCTGTCAATCCATAGAAATTGTTTACGGCACTTCTGTAATCCATATCGGCTTTTCGGACTGGGTGAGTTTTAATGAATATCTCAGGTCCGTGCAACAAAATTCCCGTACTGTGCAGTACCGGAATATAAAGACTATTATGCTGCATTACGGGGGAAGCGGCCCCCTGCAAATGTTTTTAACGACAGACGAGCTGGATGAATTTTGCCATCTGACAGACAGGGCGGATAGCGAAATAAAAGCCCTGCATCTGATTGAGCTGTTTTCCTGTTAAGATCCCGTTTATTATTATTTAAAGCGCCTACCTGGCCCCAGAGCCGGATTAATATCAATCCCGCACTGATCAAACAGAAGCAGACTATTATCGCGCATTCAATCTTGATTTTATTATAAATAGGTACATTGAACAGTGCGAGAATGCCGAATTCATCAAAAGCCTTCAGTTTGTTTGTAATCTTTCGGGATCTCGAACATGCTTTCGGGGAAAGCATCGTGCGCCACTTTAGTGAGTTGAGAAAGGGAGGATATTTTCCTGGAATGCATCTGGAATTTCACGGGAAAGCCGGTGCATCCCATTTGTAAAAGCTGGTTGGCCACATCGCCGTTAAAAGCAAGCCCCAATCCTTTTATCGTGGCTTTATTGAAGGTTTTTGGAACAGGGAGATCGCCTGTCGCCCACAGATCGATGGTGTCATTGCTGTTCATAAAGCTTTGCACACCGCTGAAGTTCATCGTTTTGATAATCTGTACATGTACACAGTTCAGCCCCTGTATATTATCATCACCGATTTTGGAGACGCTGTATTTTGTATGGTTCCTCAATATATCGTTACTCGCGGCGGAAGTGTCTATTTTATTAATGCTGTATGTTTTGTCGCTGTCGTCCAATAAAACAGACTGTGTGGGATTGTTTGCATCCATAAGCCCAATCATGACTAGTGAAGTTTTTCCGTTCACTACCCTGTACATCTCGCTTCTCGCTTTATTGGTGGACGAGATATAATATTTTATAAGCATTTGCATAGACATTTTATCGCTCTGCGTGTTGCTTGTCATTTCCAGGTAGGTGTCCTTGCCTGAGCCGGAAACGGTGACCTTGCCGGATTTGATCTCTGGTGATGATGAACCTGACTGGCAGCAATAGAATGTCATGCCTAAGCAGATGAATAATGTGAGTTGTGCCGGATTTCTCATGTATTTATTTTCTTATAGGTTAAAAAATAGTCTTTTACGTTTTTTATCGTTTGATTTTTTCACTGAATTCCGTACAGGTCCGTGTTTTTATCCGGTTGATAATTGGCCGGCAATGCAAATACCGCGTCGGTGCTGTCACTTTTTGTAATGCCCGAAAGCTGAAAGAGCATTTCTTTCGATCTGAGTTTCACCAAAGCGCCGCTGCATCCCGCTGCCATTATTTTTTGTATGGCGGCGGGGGCATGACTTTCCAGTATGGCAGGGGATAGAAATTGAGCGCCGGGCACTTCATCGCTATACCATTCGTCTTCGGTTATATGAGAAGTCTGGTGCAATGCAGTGACAGTATAGCTTAACCTGATATGCACACAGTTAAATCCAAACAGTTTTTCCGTGCCGATTTTTTGCACCTGCACATCCGATTCATTTTTTCCTTTCGTTGCGATTTTTTCTCTATTGTATTTTTGATATTGTGCATTGAATGAAATGATGTCGCTGCTGTCTTTATCGGAGATTGTGGAAGAATGAGCTTTCATATTTATTGCAGAAGATTCCATATAACTTTCTGAGAATACATTCCATGTGGTGTTATTTTCGGTGTTCACATAGATATTTTTCCAGAGTCCGTCTTTTTTTCCGTTCGATGAAGTGCCACCCGTATATTGAAGTTTGTATACTGCGCCGCTGCCTTCCACGGGCACTTTGTAATCTGCCGGCTGTTCCGGCTTATATACAGCCGTATAAGTCTTTGCGGACAGGGCGGTTCCGTTTTTTTCAGCTGCCATCATACCCTGTGCTGCCTGCTTCAGCGGGTTGTTATCTTTCATTTGCGATAGCTGAAGATTCAGTATGGCATTGCCGATGGCGTTACCGGGATTGCCAGTGCTGTCCTGCATCAGGCTTCCCAGCTTTGGCAAAGCCTGGCTTGTATTGCTGTCTTTACCAGTGCCGGCCATTTTATCGATGAGTGATTGAAACGGGTTGCTTGGAGAACTGTCCTTTTGGTTTGCAGGAATCGTGTCGGTGGAGGCATCCTGTACAACTGTTGTCTGCGTGTTCTGTGCGGGCCTGGCTGACGTGTCTGCGCTGTTATTGGCAGTTCCTGTCGTGCGGCTTTTGCAGGAGATCGATAGGAACAGGACCGCAGCGAGCGCAAAACAGCATGCGATATTTTTCATTTATGATCCGGTTAATATAAAAAATAAACGACAATGGCAGCGATGAGGAAAAATACGGCGAGCCACAAAAACAGTGATTTAAGCATTCTTGCCCGCTTTTGTTTTTCCATAGCGCTTTCTTTGAAGTGTAAAAGTGAATGGATTATTAGCGGGAGATAAAATAATTTCCACGAATGCACTCCGGAAATCGCCGAATGCATTGTTTGATATGCATGACGCACTGCGGGTGTGAGTAGCCCACCCCGGCGCTTCCTGGGTTTGTTTATATGCGTGTCTCCACTGAGCGCCGTCCCTTCGGAGGAGAGGATGCAGGCGCTCCGACTGTTTCGGAGATGCAATACTTCGGGAGTCACGTCCCCTCCGGAGGAGGGGCCAGGGGTGGGTCGCGCGACCGAACTAATCTGAAGATATTTTACTTTTTTATTTCCTGCTCTATTTCATTTTGTAACTGCTCGATCCTGCTCCTGATCTGCGCACTGATCTTTTGCGGATGATCTTTTATCTTTTTCAAACTGAAAGACAGCATCATGGACGATATTCCAATGAAAATGAATGTGAACGCCGTTAATATCGATAAAGACATACCCGTGAATATGGGGTTGGCCAATAAAAGAAAAGAAAGTAACATCCCGAGTATGCTGGCTATTGCCAGATTCCCCCAATTCGCCGCTCCGTAAGATTTTAAATCAAATGCAAAGCCCAAAAGATAGGCCGAACGGAACAGCATCGTGAATCCCACTACAAATGGCAAAACGACCATGGAAACACCCGGATATCTTATCAGGTACAATCCTAACAGCACAGAGATAATGCCGCTGATTAAATACCAGCCCCAGCCCGGGAGACCTTTCCGGTTTTGTATCGAAAAGATCATATCAGACAGGCCGGAAATAAGAAAGGAGAGACTGAACAGGATGGATAAGGTGAGGTAGGTTTCGACAGGAGTGGTGAAAATATAAATACCCAACACAAGGAAAAGCAGACCGATGATAAGAGGAATGTACCAATGCTTAATGGTACCTTTAATAAGGTTAAACAGTGTTGCCATTTTTTTTAGATTTAAATGTTTTTTACAGTGGAAGAACCGGGAAATGCTCTACTGAATTTACAAAAGAAAATCTGCAATACTTTACAATAATTACCCTTCCTGGAAAAAATATCCCGGCTGAAAGCATATTAATATTGTAAACAGGGGATGACTATATTTGATGCATTGTTATGATATTCATTGTTTTATGAAATCCGGGACAGGTACTGGCTCCCTAATTTTTTTATTAAGAGAAGGATTCGGCGCGTCAGCGGCGTATATTAATTGCAGTTCAAACGCTGTATTCATGAACACCGGAAAAATATATCCTTTTCTTTTTATTATTTTTTGTTGCCTTACTTCCGGCGCCCAGCAAAGCCAGGACAACTATCGTGATGTCATTCACCGGTTTTTCAATCAGCAGGCAGATATAAAATACATCTATCAATTGCAGTTGGGCCCGAAGGGAGATGCGCTTGTCTGGTGTGTGGATGGGCCGCAGGGCGCTCAAATCCTGCTTCGCAGGAAACTGTCAGACGAAAAGGATCAACTGCACGTAACCGCTTATTCACCCGGCGCCACGACCAATAGTGAGCTTGAACCGCAATGGTCGCCCGACGGAAAATCCATTGCTTTTCTTTCGGAAGCCGAAACCCCCGGCCAACTGAATATTTATATTGCCGATGCAGGCACGGGCACACTGCTGGATAAAAAGCTGACCGACTTCAATGGCTATGTTTCTCATCTTAAATGGTCGCCTGACGGAAAATCACTCAGCGTATTGTATGTGGAAAAGGCCAGCAGAACACCTTCTCCCATGGCTGCACAGGGCCGGGCGGTGGGGCTTATCGATTCGCTTGCCAATAAGAACATCCAGCGGATCGCAGTGACAAACCGCGTTGCTCACAAAACAAAATTTGTCAGCCCGGAAAATTTATATGTATTTGAATATGACTGGTCGCCCGATAGCAGATATTTTGCCTACACAGCGGCTGTACCGCCTGGTGATGATAACTGGTATATCGCGCAATTGTACCGCCAGTCTGCAACAGCCACAGATACGGTTGCTCTGTACAAACCTACGTTCCAGATTGCTGTGCCGAGATGGTCGCCCGATGGAAAAAAGATTGCATTCATTGAAGGGCTGATGAGCGACCAGGGTGGTACAGGCGGAGAGATATATTCAATTTCTTCTGACGGAATTGAACCACCCGAAAACCTTACGCCTGGTGTGAAATACAGTCCCTCATGGTTTACATGGAGGCCGGCCGGTAATATCCTTTTCAGCGCATTCACCGGCGGATCGGTGGCTATTTATTCATTGAGCACGGAAGGGAAAAAAATAAACCGGCTGTGGAAGGCGGATGCTTCTGTCCGCGCAGGACCGGAAGAAATGAGCTTATCCGTTTCTGGTGATAAACCTATTATCGCTTTTGCAGGCAGTTCATGGAATTCCTATCCCGAAATATGGGCCGGCCCGTTAAATGCCTTGCGCCAGGTTACAGATCTTAATCCTCCAGGCAGGGGTATGCCTGTGGCGAAAAATATTACCTGGACGAATGAAGGTTATGATGTGCAGGGATGGTTATTGTACCCGGATAATTATGATCCGGAAAAAAAATATCCTGTGCTTATTGCCGTGCATGGAGGACCCGCATGGATCGCCACGCCCACCTGGAGCGCTTCGGATTTCAATACTACAGTTTATACCAAACTCGGCTATTTTGTTTTCTTTCCCAACGCGCGCGGCAGCCACGGCCAGGGAGAACAATTTACACTGGCAAACAGACGCGACTGGGGATTCGGCGACCTGCGCGATATATTAACGGGCCTGGATACGGTGATGAGCCAGGTGAATATTGATACGCAACGTGTGGGCATGCTTGGCTGGAGCTATGGCGGCTCTATGTCGATGTTTGCCGTTACACAGACAAAAAAAATCAAAGCTGCGGTGGCAGGCGCCGGGGCATCGGACTGGCTGAGTTATTACGGGCAGAATAATATCGATAAATGGATGCGCTCCTATTTTGAGGTGTCGCCTTACGACGATCCCGGGCCATACAGGAAATTATCCGCAAGCACTTATATTAAAAATATAACATCGCCTGTGCTGGTGTTAGTGGGAGAGCGGGACGGCGAATGTCCGCCACCGCAATCTTTTCAATACTGGCATGCATTGAAAGAGCTGAATGTTCCCACGCAGTTAATGGTGTATGCCGATGAAGGACACAGTTTTGAAAAGTTTGAAAACATGATCGATGTGTGTGTGAGAACATTTGAGTGGTTCAACACCTATATGCCTGCGGCAGATACGGCTCCGCCGGCATGGATGAAGAGCGCTGTCATTTACGGAATCAAACCATCTTCCTTTACGGACAGGCATTCTTATCATTCGATTACAAAAAAACTTCACGAAATAAAACAGCTGGGCATTAATACAATATGGATGCAGCCGGTTTACCGGTCGGCTCATGGTGGGCAGGGTTATGATATTACTGATTATTTCAGCCTGAGAAATGACCTCGGAACAAAAGAAGAGTTAAAGCAGCTAATCGATTCCGCGCACCGGCTCGGGCTGAGAGTGATCTTTGATTTTGTGCCGAACCATACTTCATTGCAGCATCCCTATGCTCTTGATGTTGCAATGAAGGGAAAGCAATCGAAATATTACGATTATTACCAGCATACCGATGACCATGCGCCGTATTCTTCTTTTTATAATAAAGATGAGAACGGTTTTATTTATTACTTCTGGAAAAATCTTGTCAATTTAAATTATAATAATGATGCGGTTAAACAGATGATTATTGCTGCCTGTAAACACTGGATAGCTGAATTTAATATCGATGGTTATCGCTTTGATGCCTCGTGGGGCGTAAGATCGCGCAACCCGGCATTTTTCCCTTTGCTGAGAAAGGAATTAAAATCGCAGAAGCCGGATATCTTATTGCTGGCGGAAGACAAGGGCGCCGATGATGATGTTTTCAGACAGGGATTCGATGCTGCATACGACTGGACGAAAGATACGGCATGGGTGTCGCACTGGTCATGGGAATACGAGCATGATACTAAAAAAAGCTTCACGATATTTAATCATCCCGATGAATCGAAAAGAGTTGAATTACTGGAGAAAGCATTATTTGCCGATAAACGGCACCAGGAAAGGATACTGCGTTTCATGGAAAATAATGACCTTCCGAGATTCATTCAGCACCATTCACCGGAGCAAACCAAAATGGCTGCTGCATTATTATTTTCGCTTCCGGGCATCCCGCTTATTTTCTGCGGACAGGAAACCGGCGTTAAAGTTCATCCGTATTCTCCGAAGAGTATATTTAAAGATAGCCTGGATATTCAGCAGGTCGACAGTTTGGGATTGTTTGATGTTTACCGGAGGCTGATTGAAGCACGCAATAAATTTCCCGCTTTACGTTCATCCAATCTTGAAAAAATAAATATCAGCGGTAAAGGCTGTGTGGCTTTTCACCGGTGGGAAAAGAATGAGCATATTATTGTTTTAATTAATCTTACTTCCAAACCAGCAAATATTTTAATAACGAAAACGAATGCTGCGGTCTTAAGAAAAAATCACCGGCTTCAGATCCCGGCATTTACAACAAAATGGCTGCTGGTGAAAAATGATTCTTTAGAAGAAATAAAAACTTCGTAGATTTATTTTGTTAAAGGCTTAGGGAAAATCAAAACGATCGCGTTTGTCTATAATGAATGCCATAAAAGAGGGAGATGAATTTGCTTATGAGCAGGTATACGTTGCATTCCGTGCCAAAGTGTATGGGTATTTCTTAAAAAGAACGAAATCGCATGAAGATGCGCTTGACCTGCTGCAATCCGTGTTTCTCAGGCTCTGGAAATACCGGAAATCCATCTCGGAACAATACACGCCCGACCAGCAGATATACCATATCGCTCTCACGGTGTATATCGATCACCTGAGAAAACAAAAGCGCAGAAGCAATGTGTTTTCCAATAGCCAGAGCGCCGATGCACAGGTGTTTCAGCCAGCGGACTTTGATATGAAGCACCGGTTGGGCAAAGCGCTTGCAATAATGCCCGAACTGCGCCAGCAGGTTTTTAAATACAGCAAGCTGTACGGTTGTTCTTATGAAGAAATCGCTGAACGGCTTTGCATCTCCGTCAAATCTGTCGATAACAATCTCACCAAAGCACTCAGGCAACTTCGTAAAATGATGCTGCTGATTAACCTGGCCATTTCTGCATGTATAAACTTTTTTTAGCCACCCGAAGGATTTTACAGGATATGTGCGTATTACAATATTACAAGAGATAGCGGTAGCGGACAGGCCGGAGGTCCGGGTGGTGATGGGCCGGTGCGTTTTTATTACATGGATAACCCTATAACTGAATTTTCAACTGTATGGACGAACAAAGAAAAGAATGGGATGAATCGGAAGAGGTGAACCTGCCCCAGGAAGCCTGGGATAAGGTTTGGTCATCCATCGAGCGCAGAAGAAAATCTTATGGAAAGGTTCTCCTGGTGAAAGGAATGGCTGTGGCTGCATCAGTGGCCATTTTAATACTGGCAGGAATCAGGTTGTTGGATAAAACTGAAAATTCCGGGCAGGCACTGGCGAAGGCGAAAGCGGAAGTCCCCGCACCGGAGCAGAAACTGATGATCAATACAACGCAAAAGGCTATCACCGTTTATTTGCCCGACAGTTCTGAGGTGTTATTATCACCTGCTGCAACTGTAAAATATTATGTGCCCTTTCGTGATAACAAACGTGATTTTTATCTCGAAGGTGAAGCGCGCTTTGCTGTGAAAAAAGATAAAACAATGCCATTTACCGTGTATGCCGGCGAATTGGCCACCACTGCTCTCGGTACCGAATTTACCGTCACTAACAGCGGGGCCGATAATATCAACATCCAGCTCCATAGCGGGAAAGTGGTTGTCAGGCGGTCCGGCACGGTGGTGACGTCGTGGAAAAAGGACGTTTACCTGGTTCCCGGTGAGCAGCTTAATTATAACACCGTCAACATGACCGCTTCCATCAGTCTTATCCATGAAGCGCAGAGCCCGGCACAGTTGGTTGCGGAAAGAAAACAGAAAAAGCCGCAGCTAAAAGAACTGCATGATAAGGAGCTGACATTTATGAACAGTCCGCTGGCTGAAGTGATCGGCCGCCTTGAAAAACAGTTTAAGGTTTCAATAGTCTGTGATAGCGCCGATATCGCAAAAGCCAATTTCACCGGAACCTTCAACCGTTCGGATTCGCTCAATATAATTCTGAAAATAATAAGCCAGATGAATGATCTTGAAATGCAGGAAGACAATGGTGATTATGTGCTTAAAAAGGTTAAAACGCAATAGCGGTTCAAAGCCCGCATCCACCAGGCCATTTTGATAATTTTTTTTGCTGAATGCCATATGAACAGATTGCTGCTGCAGTTGAAAGTGCTTGCTGTTGCTTTGATGGTTCAGATGCCGTGCTCAGGACAATATTTATTTCGGCAGCCATCTGCCGGAAGCGATACAAAGAGCAGCATAGTCACAGAAGCCGAAAATTGGATACCCAATGCCGTTATTTACGAAATAACACCTTACCTGTTTGTTCAAAATGCAAAATATCCTGATATCACGGCAAAATTGCCCGAACTGGTTAAACTGGGAGTCAATACGATATGGCTCCAGCCCGTATTCCGGAATTACGGGGGCGGGCAGGGATATGATATTACCGATTATTTCTCTTTGCGCGAGGACCTCGGAACAGAGGCGGAGCTGGGTGAATTGGTGCAGACTGCAAAATCGCTCGGCTTAAAAATTATATTCGATTTTGTGGCCAATCACACTTCCGTTTATCATCCCTATGCAATTGACTGTAAACAGAACGGCATATCATCTTCGTATTTTAATTATTACCAGCATGAAAATGATAAAGCGCCTTATTCTTCTTACTATCATGTTGACGCAAATGGTTTTTATTATTATTTCTGGAATGATTTGGTGAACCTGAATTATAACAATGAAAATGTGAGAAAATGGATCATTGATGCCTGTAAGCACTGGATTGAGAAATTTGACATCGATGGTTACCGGTTCGATGCAGCGTGGGGATTTATATCAAGATCACCGGAGTTCGCAGATATGCTGGTTGCGGAATTGAAATATTTGAAGCCGGGATTGTTGCTGCTGGCCGAAGATAAAGGTTCTGTTTCCTCGCCTTACGATCATGGTTTCCAGGCGGCTTACGATTGGGCAAAAGACACAGCCTGGGTATCGCAGTGGTCGTGGGAATACGGTTACAGCGGGGATCAGTCCCTTACTGTTTTCAACCATCCTTCCGTAAATCAGCGCGCCTTATTGCTCAGGCAGGCTTTATTCGAGGGGTTTCAATCGGGTTTACGATTGCGGTATCTCGAAAATAATGATATGCACCGGTTTATTGCCAATCATAACCAGTCGGTTACTGAAATGGCGGCAGCGCTTATGTTTTCGCTGCCCGGCATTCCGTTGATTTATAATGGGCAGGAGACAGGCGCACGCACGTTTCCGTATGAATCGGGCCCTCTTTTCCAAAGAAATAAATCCATAGAATCACTTAATTCTTCATTATTCAGGTTTTACAGTAAGCTGACAGGTATCCGTAAAGAACATCCTTCTTTGTCGTCAGATTATATTAAAGAGATTCCTGTTTCCGGTTCACCAGGCGCCGTTGCCTTTCACCGGAAAGATGACAATGAAGACATTATAGTTGTGGTGAATATGAACACGAGCCTGTCTGATATTGAATTGCAGCTTGTCAATATCATTTCTTTCACAGGCAACAAACTGAGCCTGCACGATCTTATGCTCGACCAGGATGTTTCTGTTAATGCTGCAGGCGCGGGAAAAATAAAAATTCCTGTTGGCGGCTCGACCACGCGGTTATTGAAGCTGAACAGGAAGCCGCCGGGCGAAAACGAAGGAATTGACATCACTTTAAATCCTAATCCCGGTACGGGCAGGTTTGTATTGAATTTTTCTGCTCAGGAGCCAGGTGTCCTTAAGCTTGGTCTTTATGACCGGTTGGGTCGTAAACTGGCTTCGGGCAATAAAACCACGGTGACCGGAAGTAACCGGGTTGAAGTGGATTTTCCTGGGTTGGCTGCCGGCATGTATTTCCTGCACCTGGAAGGTAGCGGTATAAAGAAAGCAATGCCACTGATGATAAGCACAGGCAAAAAATAATTTTTATGTATGAGGTAGGAATTCATTGCTGTGCCGCGTATTAGATATGGATATGATTGCTGAAACGATTGTGGAACTTTCACTTCATCAAACTGATAATATATAAACCAAAACAATTCAAAACAAAAGTGAAGCTATATGAAGCATTCCATTATTTTCATTACCTCCAAAACAAAATGGCTGATAGGGTTGTTCTGTATCTTTCTGACTGCGCAGGCTTCATATGCGCAGGATGACCGTGGTACGGTTACCGGAACAGTTGTTTCTGAAGAAGGAGAGATGCTGTCAGGTGTCAGTGTAGTGGCCATTGACAACCACAATAAAAAAGATGAATTCGCCACATCCACGGATGAAAAGGGCATTTTTGTCTTTAACCGGCTGAAGACCGGCAGCAGCTATCGGTTTGAAGTTTCATATATTGGTTATGAAACGAATATCATTTCCAAATTCACTGTGAAACCGGGTAACAATTCTTTATTGATAAAGCTGGCGCAATCCAAAAAATCACTTGATGAAGTGGTGATCATTGGTTATGGTGCGCAGAAAAGAGAAACTGTTACGGGTTCCGTGGCCACTGTCCGCTCCGGTGATTTCAATAAAGGAGTGATCAACGATCCTGTGACGCTGATTACGGGTAAGGTTGCGGGGCTTGCGGTGACGCGCCCCAGCGGTTCTGATCCCAATGCCTCTGCGGATATTTCGCTCCGTGGCACGGTGTCAATCGAAGGCACCAGGGGCCCGCTTATTGTGATTGATGGCGTAATTGGCGGCGACCTCAAGACAATAGCACCTGCGGATATTGAATCGATCGATATTTTACGTGACGGATCTGCGGCCTCTATTTATGGCTCAAGGGCTACGGGAGGTGTGATCATCGTCACCACGAAAAAGGGTACTCCCGGCGCAACCAAAGTTTCTTACAACGGATATATTGCCACTGAGAAAATCGCGCGCCGCTATCATATGCTGGATGCGGATCAGTATCGCAAATTTGCCGCAGACAATGGAATCGCAATTGTGGATGAAGGACAGAATACCGACTGGTTCGATGCGCTGACGAAAACACCTTTTAATCATGGCCATAATCTCACGTTTTCCGGCGGTGCCAATAAAACAACCTATAGCGCATCGTTAAACTACCAGAAATATGGCGGGATCGATCTGAAGACAGACCGGAAATTTATCAATGCCACTCTAAAGCTCAATACAAAAGCATTGAACGATAAACTTGATTTCACTTTGTTGCTGGCCAATTCTTTTGATGATAAATTTTTTGCCGATTATTATGCATTCGGCCAGGCTTTGAATATGAACCCCACTTTCCCCGTGCACAATGCCGACGGCAGCTTTTATGAAAACACCACTGCCGGAAGCGGCACGCAGTGGAATCCTGTTGCCAACACCACTTATACGACCAACAACAATAAGGAAAAAAGATTATTGGGAAATGCTAAGATGAGTTACCAGATCTTCCGCTTCTTAAAAGCGGCTGTTTCGTATTCACTGACGAGAAATGAAACCCTTACTGGCCAGTACGTGGACAACAGGCTGTTATGGATGCAGACCAGCGGGCTCAACGGAACGGCACAAAGAACGCAAAGTAATTATTCAAACGACATCCTGGAAACAACGCTGGAGTACAACAAACAAATTAAGGATCACAGCTTCAACGTGATCGCCGGTTATTCTTACCAGAAAGATTTTAATGAAGGACTGGGTGCGGCCAACTATGGTTATATTTCTAACACTTATCAATATAATAATCTTGGTGCGGGAAGTGCGTTGCGCTCGACCGGTTATGTTAACCGTGATTATTTATGGTTGAGCAGCGATGCCAGTGAAAGAGTGCTGCTTGGCTATTTTGCCAGGCTTATTTACAACTACAAAGAGCGTTATCTCCTGAACGCCAGTTTCAGAAGAGAAGGTGGTTCTGTATTGGGTGCAGCAAACAAATGGGCCAATTTTCCCGGTATCTCTGCAGGATGGATTATCAGTAAGGAAGACTTTATGCAGAATGCAGCATTCGTAAAAAATCTTAAGCTGCGGATCGGATATGGCGAAACCGGAAATCAATACGGATTGGAACCCTATAAATCGCTCATGCGCATAGGGCCGTTTATTGAACAGTGGGGCCAGGATATGCCGATGGCTTATATCAATGGACAGTGGGTGCGGACATATGGCCCTATTACCAATCCTAATCCTAACCTGAGGTGGGAAAATAAAAAAGAAACAAATATCGGAGTATCGATGTGTATTCAAGAAAGATCAACGGGTTGATCGGTAATTACTACGCACCCGTTCCCCCTTCAATTTACCCGCTCACTTTTGCCAACGCGGGATCGCTGGAAAATAAGGGGATTGAATTATCGCTCAATGCTTCATTGTACAATACCAGGAAATTCACCTGGAACCTGCAGTTCGTAAGCGCATATAACAGTAACAAGATCACTTCATTTTCGAGCGACCTGTTTAACGGACAGGCCAGCCCTGTGACCCAGATCAATGGCTGGGGTACGGAAGTGCAGCGTATGGAGCCCGGTTATGCGGTGGGAGCCTTCTATGGAAAGCGCTTTGCAGGCTTTGACCAGAGTGGCCAATGGCTGTTTTATGATCATGAGGGAAAACCCATTTCATCAGGAGAGGTGGGAGACAATGATTATGCATATATCGGCAACGGTATTCCCCGCTATAATTTTGGTGTTACCAACAGTTTCACGGTGGGCAATTTTGATGCTTCAGTGTTAGTGAGAAGCGCACTTAAATTCGATGCCCTTAATGCCAAAAGATTATTTCACGAGAATACCAATCTTTTTGGAACAACAAATCTCTTCACTTCGGCTATTAACACTGCTGTAAAAGGTGAACCTACTTTTTCTTCTTATTATCTGGAAAAAGGAGATTACCTGAAAGTGGATAACCTGACAATAGGATACACTATCCCATTGAAGAATGAAACAGTGAAGAGAATAAGGCTGTCTGTTACGGCCACTAACCTCGCACTGATCACCAGCTTTTCGGGGATCGATCCTGAACTGGGTGTGAGCAGTCCCTTCAATGCCCCGGGTGTTGAGTTGAACGACAATTATTACCCACGCACAAGAAGCTTCACATTTGGCGTACAGGCCGATTTCTAATTCAAAAAATTAATTATCGTGAAAAAGATCGTAAAGAAAATATATTTATCATTTGCATTGACCGGGTCAATGATAATGATAAATGGTTGTTCGAAACAACTGACAGAAACCGTTTACAGTTCGGATACCGAAAATAATTTTTACACCAATGCCACACAGGTGACAGCGGCTTATGGATTACCTTATGCCTTTCTGCAAAAGGTGATGTATGAGATTCACTTCACCATGTCGGAATTATCAACCGACGAAACTGTTGTTACCGTAAAAGCCAACCAGGGTTATGAAAACGGGCAATGGATCCGTTTTTTCCAGCATACGTGGACATCACAGGAGCCATTTATTCTTTATGAATGGAATGATCTTTACCAGGGAATTGGTTATTGCAACAGCTTTATTGAAGCTATGGAAAAAGTGGATATCAGTTCCTATGGCATGACTATGTCGAAAGAGCAGATGGTATCGGAGGTTAAAATGATCCGTGCAATGCTGTATTACTGGTTGCTTGATGAATACGGGAATATTCCCATCGCCACCACACTATCAAATATCAATCTCACCACCACTCCGCGCGCGGATGTGTTTTCCTTTGTCGAAAAGGAAATCCTCGACAATGTGGGCAACCTGAAAAAGAAAGGGGATCCCGACTGGTATGGTCATTTCACTCAGTCTGCGGCCCGTGCCTTACTGACCAGGCTATACCTCAATGCCGAAGTGTACACCGGAACGCCCAGATGGGATGATGCCATCACGCAGTGCGATGACATCCTCGGCGGCGATGAAGTGTACAGCCTGGATGCCAACTGGAACGATCCCTTCCTGATCAATAATGAAGGAAGCAATGAAAACATATTCGTGGTTCCTTATGACGCTAATAATGCTCCGGGCTTCAACGCCGTGCAGGTTCAATTATGGGGAGCATTGGGATGGCAGTGGTATTTCAACGACTGGCTCTGGGGTAAAGTGGTGACCCCTGAAGCATTCTTTAACCTTTACAGCGACGATGATAAACGCAAGCAGCAATGGCTGTATGGCCCACAGACCTATGTGGATGCGGACGGACATACACAGCCTGTACCCGGATGGTATGACCAGGATGGTCAGCCGTTTGTCATTAAGCCGCATATTGATATGATCAATAACTCTTCAGG
>JBGAJL010000176.1:0-4723 GCA_044224935.1 Flavitalea sp. | reverse complement strand
CCGTGTTAACCACTACCTTATCGGGAAATGAAATGATTCCCGGCGGCGACTTCGGCCTGGAAGGATCTATCATCTCCACGGTATTGCTGCTGATGACATTCCTGGTTCTCCTCCTGTCGAGAAGATTTTCCTGATCGTTGCATTAATCTTTTCGAGCAAGCTGCTCCTTTTCGTAAATGATCTGGCGCTGCGGGATGGCCAGACGGTCAAATATATCGGGCATGATATAAATCACGTTTTCCACGGAATTATACGCCACATCGAAATATTTCCAGTTCAGGCCTTCGTCTTTCGACTGTCCCACGAGATAAGAAATCACTTCGGCTTTTCTTCCGTCGATTACTGTTTCTCTCGTTCTTCTGACCACGCATTGCCATTCACGAATATCATTGATCAGTTGTATCAGTTCCATTTTTTCCTTCTGCTGCACGTTACAGGTTGCGCGGGCGCGGATGACATACTGTTTGTATCCTTCCCGGCCGCCGTAATATTTTATTACTCCCGGGCAACTCAGGCTGATATAGTCATCCCATTCACTGTATCGAAACGATTTGCTGAAACTATCGGCAAATGAAAGGGCGCGCTGGGCGGCCACTGCCGAATCGGATTGCGCATTTGCAGAATGCATGACGCAGGAGAGCGCCAGGCAGAAAACAACGGTTTTCAGGGCCTTCATAGAGGATATTTGTTCCAAAATAAAAAAAATCCTCCCACCCTGCAAGAGGCGGGAGGAGAAATCCTGCTATGCGTACTTATAACCCTTTAAGGCATAATAATCTTCGAGCCACCTTCGATACCGACCAGTTCGAGATCGAATATCAGGTCTTTGCCCGCCAGGGGATGATTGGCATCCAGCGTAACGGTTTTATCACCCAAAGCGGTGATCACAACCGGAATCACCTGGCCAGAACCATTGGTCATATTAAGTTGCATACCTTCCTCAGGCTTAAGATCGGGCGGAAAGTTTTCTTTCGGAAACTCTATCACCATGCTTTCGTCCTTCGGACCATACGCATCGTTAACGGGGATGGTTACTGTTTTTTTCTCTCCCACGGTCATGCCGGTCACCCCGTCATCAAAACCTTTGATCACCTGCCCGCTGCCCACCTTAAACTCCAGGGGCTCACGGCCCGAAGAGCTGTCGAATGTGGTGCCATCGGTTAAACGTCCATGGTAATGCACTTTTACTGTATCTCCTGATTTTGCCTGCTGCATTTGTTTTGTTGTTAATTAATGTAAAGATATGCGGTGAAAGTAAGGGATTCCTTTATTTTTATCATTCATCTGTGTCATTATGAACAAAACCGTCACTATTCTTTTCCTTTTTCTGGCCCCTTCCTTCAGTTGTTGTGCCCAGGGCAGCCAGGTCCGGCCGGGCATCCCTTCCAATTCAAAAATCATTCCGGCGGCAGAAAGGCTTCCTTCATACCTGTCTTTACTAAAGGGCAAACGCGTGGCCGTATTCGCCAATAACACATCGATGGTGCAACATACCCACCTGGTGGACACGCTCGTAAAAAGAGGTATCGAAATTAAAAAAATATTTGCACCCGAACATGGCTTTCGCGGACTGGCGGATGCCGGCGAACATGTGAAAAATGATAGGGACCGGCAGACCGGCATCACTATTCTTTCCCTGTACGGCAACAAACGAAAGCCATCGAAGCAGGATCTGTCCGATATAGATATAGTCGTTTTCGATATCCAGGACGTAGGCGCACGGTTCTATACCTATATTTCTTCCCTGCAGGATATGATTGAGGCATGCATGGACAATGGCAAACCACTTATCGTTCTGGATCGCCCCAACCCCAATGGCTTTTATGTAGACGGGCCGGTACTGAATCCCAAATTCAGGTCTTTTATCGGCATGCAGCCCATCCCTGTCGTATATGGCATGACCATTGGAGAATATGGAAAAATGCTGATCGGTGAAAGATGGCTCGACAGTTCGGTAAAAAGAAAACCGGCGTTCGAATACATTGTTATCCCCTGCGAAAATTACACGCACAGCAGTAAATATCTTTTGCCGGAAAAGCCTTCTCCCAACATTCCCGATATGGCATCGGTATATTGCTATCCCTCCACCTGTTTTTTTGAAGGCACCATATTAAGCGAAGGCCGCGGAACAGACAGGGCCTTCCAGGTATTCGGCCATCCGGCGCTTCCACATAACTTATATTCCTTTACGCCCGTAAGCAGACCCGGCGCAAAAGATCCCAAGCTGATGAACCAGCTTTGCTATGGATGGAATCTTGGCGGCACCAACGAAGAAGTATTGCACCGTATGGATGGAAGAATTCAATTAAAATGGCTTATCGAAGCCTATCGTTTATTTCCCGGTAAGGATAGCTTTTTCATCAATAAGGGCATTAACTTTAACCGCCTCGCCGGAAACGATGTGCTCATCGGGCAAATAAGAAAAGGGGAAACCGAAGAGAGCATCCGTGCAAGCTGGAAGCCAGCGCTGGACAGTTTTAAAAAGATCAGGAAAAAATATCTGCTGTACAAAGACTATGAATAATAAGGCGAGGATCATTTTCATGGGCACACCCGAATTTGCCGTGCGCACCCTGGATGCGCTGGTAAGATCAGGAAAGGATATTATTGCAGTGATCACTGCACCCGATAAACCCGCGGGAAGAGGAATGAAAATGAATATCAGCGCCGTAAAGAAATACGCGCTGGAAAATAATATTCCCGTGCTGCAGCCGGAAAAATTAAAAAACCCTGAATTTGTCAATGAACTGCAATCACTGAAGGCAGATCTGCAGGTGGTGGTCGCATTCCGGATGCTGCCCGAAATAGTATGGAACATGCCCCCTATGGGAACCATTAATGTGCACGCTTCCCTGCTTCCCGAATACCGGGGCGCTGCGCCGATTAACTGGGCCATTATCAATGGCGAAAAAAAATCGGGCGTTACCACATTCAAACTGCAGCATGAAATTGATACGGGAAATATTTTATTACAGCAGGAAGTGCCGATACGAGATGATGAAACCGCGGGCGAATTGCATGATGTATTAATGGACGCGGGGGCGAAATTAGCGGTAAAAACAATCGATGGGCTGCTGGACGGCTCGATAACAGAACAGCTCCAGCAAGACCTCCTCGATGAATCAAAAATCAAAGCGACGCATGCGCCGAAAATTTTCACCGAAACCTGCAAGATCGACTGGAATAAAAAAACGGAGAAAATATACAACCTGATCCGCGGGTTATCCCCTTTCCCGGGCGCGTTTACCGAATTGCAGGGAAAATTGTTCAAAATTTATAAAGCGGAGAAGAAACCGGGCACACACCAGCTGCAACCCGGCACTTTTGAAACGGATAATAAAACATATTTACGGTTCGCCTGTGCCGATGGCTTTATTTATGCAATTGATATACAGGCAGAAGGAAAGAGAAAAATGACTATTGAAGAATTTCTGCGGGGCTTTAGAATATAATTATCCCCGACAATCTGAAACCCGGCCATACCAACCCGGAACAGCACGTAATTGTTTTTGGCAATTGTTTTAAATTCCCGTATATTCAGGTTCAACGATCAGCTTTGGATTTATAACCTAAATTGAATTGCATATGAAAAAAGTGGGCGATATCATTGCACGCAAAGGCGCAAGCGTTACAAGTGTTTCTCCTGATTCTTCCGTACTTGATGCGCTGAAGATCATGGCAGACCAGAACATCGGCTCCGTAATGGTTCTGGATAATCAGAATTACATGGGCATTATGACTGAAAGGGATTACTCCCGTAAAGTGATCCTCAAAGGAAAATCCTCTACTCACACAAAGGTTTCGGAAATCATGTCTTCCGATTTTCCCCGGGTTACGCTATCAGACTCGATCGATTATTGTATGCAGTTAATGTCCGATAAAAACATCCGCTATCTGCCGGTGTTTGAAGATAATGAGCTGAAAGGAATTATCTCGATCAATGATGTTGTTCGAGAAACCATTCTTTCTCATGAAGAAACCATCACACAGCTGAAAGATTACCTGCACGCCAGCATGTAAATAGTTCCCCTGGACACTATCATTTCGCAGTCTCTTAAGACCGCGTGTACCGCTATGCGCTGTTTTTTTCAGCAACAACCGTCAGGTCGCTCAGTTCCACAGTAATGGGTACCAGGCCCAGTTGCACAATCGCCTTGCGCCCCTTAATTTCCCTTACCTCTCCCACCTGATGATTCTTTTTCATCAGCACCTTCTGTCCTATTTTAATTTCTCCGCCCACCTCATCATATTTAGCACTGATCTTCTTTTTTACTTTCTCATCTTTTTGCTTTACCTGCTGATGAAACAATAAGCCCTGCAATTGTTTGATTAACTCCTTTTTATTCTCGGTATTCTCGGCCTTTTTCCAGTAGAACACAATCTGCTTCAGCTTACGCTCCATATCTTTCAGATAGCTGATCCTGTCTTCCGTGATCTTATTCTGCTGTTTAAGCAACTCTACCTGCTGATGATGTTTTTCTTTATTCATCAGTGCCTCCATCTCCTTCTTCATGCGTTCGTTGTCCTTCACCAATTGCTGCAATTCCTTTTTTTCCTTTTCCAGCTTTTGAAGATCCTGTTCCGTCCTGTTTAATAATTTATCCAGACGGAAATGATTTTCGTCTACAAGCTGCCTGGCCCTTTTTACAAGCGCGGGGTCAAGCCCGATCCGCTCCGCAATGGAAAAAGTATAGGAGCTTCCGGGCTTACCGATGATTAATTT
>JBGAJL010000175.1:0-4842 GCA_044224935.1 Flavitalea sp. | reverse complement strand
CTCCTCCATAGAAAATATTATCGCCAAGCACCAGGGCCACTTTATCCTTACCGATAAATTCCTCCCCGATCACAAAAGCCTGGGCCAGTCCGTTGGGCTGGGGTTGTTCTGCGTAGGCAAATCTAACCCCCCATTGTAATCCGTCGCCGAGCAATCGTTTGAATTGCGGGAGGTCGTGCGGTGTGGATATGATCAGTATTTCTTTGATACCTGCCAGCAGCAGCGTTGAAAGCGGGTAATAGATCATCGGCTTGTCATAAACGGGCATGATCTGTTTGCTGATCGCCAGCGTTATGGGATGAAGCCGCGTTCCTGAGCCGCCTGCGAGAATAATTCCTTTCACGCCGCCAAAATAGTAAGAAAGATCAATTAATCAAAGATTTACGTTTTGCATCCTCCGGGCGCGGAGCCCTGGCGGGGTACACAATCAGATATTGATCTGTTAAAAGAACAGATCACAAATAAAATACACGATCGCGGCGAGCAGGGCGCTCACGGGGATCGTCAGTATCCAGGCCCAAAGCAGGTTGATGGTGACCCCCCAGCGCACTGCCGATAAACGTTTGGTAGCGCCCACACCAATAATAGCGCCGGTGATCGTGTGCGTGGTACTAACGGGGATGCCTAAGTGCTCTGTCAGGTACAATGTAACCGCTCCGGCTGTTTCGGCACTCACGCCTTCCAGCGGAGTCACCTTGGTGATCCTCGATCCCATCGTCTTCACAATCTTCCAGCCGCCGCTCATCGTTCCCAATGCAATCGCGGAGAAACTCGCTACCGGCACCCACAGATTCTGATTTACGAATTCATTGAACGTAAGCGCTACACCATGTTGCTTCTGATAAAATATCATCGCCGCGCCGATGATGCCCATTACTTTCTGGGCATCATTTCCCCCATGCCCCAGACTCAATAGAGCCGAAGAAACCAACTGCAGCCTTCTGAACCAGTTCTCGGCCTTGTATGGGTTGGCCTTTTTAAAAAGATTTACAAGCCACTATCATACCTATCAACGGGGCCAGGAATATAAACGCGAACGTCGGAATTACTTTCGCATAATTAATTACGTGTACACCGCCGTGGCTGATAGCTCCCGCGTGCGCAAGCGCCGCACCCATAAACCCTCCCAGCAAGGTATGTGATGAGCTTGAAGGGATCCCAAACCACCAGGTGAGCAAATTCCACGACACAGCCGCTATCAATCCGGCAAATATGACCTGCAGCGTAATGAACTGCTCGTTCACCGAGCTGGCTATCGTATTACCAATTTTAAACTCCCCGATAATATATTTGGAAACAAAGAATGCGATGAAGTTGAAGAACGCCGCCCAGAGCACCGCCTGGAATGGCGTCAGCACCTTGGTTGAAACGATCGTTGCAATGGAATTGGCTGCATCATGAAAGCCGTTGATGTAATCGAAGATCAATGCGATTACTATGATCACTACCAGGAACGTCATGAATTAAGCGTATTTGATAATGATAGATTCGATAACGTTGGCAGCGTCTTCGCATTTATCCGTTACAATTTCCATTACCTGGTAGATCTCTCTTTTTTTGATGACCTCTTTGGCGTCGGGCTCGGTTTCAAATAGTCTTTCGATGCTGAGATCAAAGATATCGTCGGCCTGGTTCTCGATGCTGTTCACCTTCACCAGCGCCTGGGTGATCTTGCGCATGTCGCGCATGTTCCGCAATTCGTTCACGGCAGTTTTTATCTGCTCCGTGCTCTGGTCGATGAGATCAGCCATTTTTTGTATTCCCTGGTCATTGGGATTGACCCTGTAGAAGTTTATTTTTTTTGCTGTCGCGAATATATAATCGCATACATCATCAAGAGAAGTGGCGAGATAGTGAATGTCTTCGCGGTCGAAAGGGGTGATGAAGTTCCTGCCCAGTTCAGTAAAGATCTGGTGGGTGAAGTCGTCATTGACGTGCTCGAGGTCTTCGATCTGTGAAATGAGACCGGCGCGTTTATCATAGTCGGGCTCTTTTACTACTTCTTTCAGCACTTTGCCCATCCTGCCCATCGTTTCCGCCACCTGCTCAAAGAGCGTGTAGAATACCCGGTCCTTCGGCATAAAGATCTTCATTATAGAATTCAATCCCATCTCGAAAATTATTTGCGGCAAAATTATATCACCAATCCCAGCACTCCTAGCGGCCTGAATTGGTAATGATTTCTTAACATTGGCCCCGAAACTAACGACGCATGAAGGTAAGCTTATCCGGGTATAAATATTTTTTCCTTGTTGTTGCCGGATTTTTTTATGATCCCCACTGCTCAATCGCAAGGTTTCAGACATGGTCGACACCACCACGTCTGCCGATAAAGGCCTATGGGCTGTATATAAAAAAACAGACCACCTGCAGATCGGCGGATACTTTCAGCCGCAATTCCAATTCGCCCAGTCCAAAGGCGTGAAGAACTTCAGCGGCGGCGACTTCTCAAAATATTCCAACAACAGGTTTATGCTGAGAAGGGCGCGCATCCGTTTCGATTACGCGCACTTCGATAAGAACGGGTTGCCCCAGGCCCAGGTCGTCTTCCAGTTCGATGGCTCGGAAAAAGGCGTCTTCATCCGCGACTTCTTCGGAAGGTATTATGAAAATAAATGGCAGCTTTTCACTTTAACGGCCGGTATGTTCGCCAGGCCGTTCGGTTTTGAGGTCAACCTGCCTTCTTTTGAAAGGGAAACGCCGGAAAGGGGAAGGATGTCGCAGATATTGATGAAGACGGAAAGAGACCTTGGCGCTATGGCCAGCTTTGAGCCGAGAAAAAGCAATAACCGGTTTAAATTTCTAAAAGTAGATGTTGGTGTTTTCAACGGTCAGGGGTTGAATGCACCTGAAGATTATGATAGCTATAAAGATCTTATCGGCAGGATTTCATTAAAGCCCGTTCACCTCTCTCCTGATGTTGTCTTAACAGCAGGCACTTCCTTATTCGAAGGCGGGCTTGTACAGAACTCGAAATATATTTATTCAGGAAATGGTAAATCGTTCCGCGTGGATTCTTCGGAAAATAATATCGGCCGGAAAGCGCCGAGGAAATACCGCGGCTTCGACGCACAATTAAAAATTAATAATCCCTGGGGCAGAACGCAGATCAGGGGCGAATACTGGTGGGGTACGCAAACTGCTTCTGCGAATGAATCGATAACGCCTGCTGTGGTATTGAACGAACCTTATTATATCAGGAATTTCAACGGCGCATTTTTCTATCTGATACAAAACATTGCAGATAAGCACCAGTTCACGGTCAAATATGATTTTTATGATCCGAATATAAAGGTAAAAGGAGAAGAGATCGGTGCTGCCAATTCAAACACACACAGCGGCGACATTAAATTCAATACAGTGGGATTTGGCTATACCTACTGGTTTTCAAAAGGGATTAAACTGATGCTTTGGTATGATGTGATTAAAAATGAAAAAACATCACTGGATGGATTCACCAGTGATGTTAAGGATAATATCTTTACCTGCAGGATGCAGTTTATGTTTTGATGAGGCACAAGTTGGTTGCGCTTCGCTCAACACACTTGTGCCAGCACATTAGCCCAATGTTAATTGACGATCAATCTTTCGACAAACTTCTTGTTGGTTCTTTTGTTCGTGACCATCACGAAATAAACACCCGCGCTTACCGTTTCGCTCATTGGAAACTTTGAAAGCGTCGTATTTGCCGCCAGTTTTTTACTGATTACCTGGCCTTTGATGTTAAATAATTCGATATTCCAATCGCCGGCTTCTGTGTTATTAAGCAAGGAAATAGTGAATGCGCCGGAAGAAGGGTTAGGGATCAGCTTTATCGTGGAATTATTCTGAACAGTTTCGCCGAGATCTACAACACGCACTACAGAATATTCAGGAACGCCATTCCTGATCTGCTTGATACGGAAATATATTTTCGATTTTTCATTTGAGGCAGGCACATAATTATATAAATAGTTGCCGATCTGGTTTACGCCAACTGTAGATGCCACTGTTGTTACCGGAGTAAAATTATTTCCATCAAGACTTTTTTGTAATTCGTAATTATGATTAGGTACTTCATTGCTGGTCAGCCAGCGGACTTCAATATATCCGTCTTTCTTTGCCGCACTGAAATTAGTGATGGAAGAAGAAAGGATGATGTTATCGCAATAAGTATATGTGATAATGAACTTCACCATGTCTGACGAAGTTCCGCTCATCGAGACCTTTGGATTTCCATTTATTTGAGAACCAAGGTCGGTTTTGTATGTAAAACCGACAGTTCCTGTTCCCATGTACGCTGCGGTATTGCTGAAAGTTTGTTTTGCTACGGTATCCTGGTTCAGCACATAATATGGGGGTATTGCCTGAAAGTCGGGGCCAGAGCCTGTGATACTATCAGTCCACCGCAATGAACTACTTATCGGGTTGCTATAAAAATCGTTTGTGATAGGCGCTGATAAAGTTGGACCGGTTATTTCGTCGTATCGTGCTACTCTTACTTTTGTTGTTTTATACAGTTTTGTCGTATCGTCGTTCTCAATCGTATAGCTGAATTGAACAGTGACTACAGAGGCGATCTGGACACTTGTTAAGGTTCCGAGGCTCGCATTGAATTTCGGCATTGAAAATGAATATCCCGGGTCTGCAGAACCGCTACCCGTGACAGTTGTATCATAACTGATCGTATGTATTGTACCGCATTGAGCGAACCCCGCTGCGGGAAGCAGGGCTATAGGTATCAGCAGGACAAGCCATCCGGAAAAGAGTTTCATTGGTTATCGGATTTACAAGATGTATATCTGATAACGCCGAATTGTTAAAAAAAGTATAGAAACTAAGTAAAAATACTTATTCACGCTT
>JBGAJL010000042.1:0-33102 GCA_044224935.1 Flavitalea sp. | reverse complement strand
TGTAACTTTTGCTCAAAGAAATCCCTCGAAGGAAACACCGGAATCCTCAGAACTCTGGAACCCTGTTCCGAGAGTAGTAACACCTGCCCCTTATGCGGTGAATATGGGTAACTCCACTGCTCCTTCGGACGCAAAGGTTTTGTTTGATGGGAAAGATCTTTCCCAGTGGAAGGCCGCAGGTAAGGACGCTGCAGCCGGCTGGACCGTGGCCGACGGCGCAATGACTATTAAGCCCGGTGCGGGAGATATTGAGACAAAAGATAAATTTGACGATTATCAATTGCATATCGAATTCCGTACGCCCGCAGAAGTGAAGGGCGACGGGCAGGGCAGGGGGAACAGCGGTATCTTTATGCAGGGTGTGTACGAATTGCAGGTGCTCGACAGCTATAATAACCGCACATATTCAAATGGATCTGCCGGATCGATTTATAAACGATCCATGCCGCTCGTAAATGCATCGCGGAAACCAGGCGAGTGGCAAACGTATGATGTCATATACACCGCTCCCAAGTTCAATAAGGATAGCATTCCCATGACACCTGGCTATATCACCGTTTTGCATAATGGCGTGTTGATCCAGAATCATACGGCCATTGTAGGCACCACACCTTATATTGGTGCGGCACAATACCAGGTACATGGTAAAGGGCCTATTATCCTGCAGGATCATCATAATCCCGTCAGCTACCGTAATATCTGGATAAGGGAACTATAACTATTTATCCCTTTCAGTACCGGCTCAGGAATTAATTTACTGCTGCTGCTTCGTTTATAGCGGAAGGCCTGCTCTTAAAAGTATTTGTCTGCTTTTCAACATAATCGCCAAAAGACAAATACCTCTCGTATCTTTTCGCATATATCCGGGCTGCGGCTGCGTTGGGTTCATACACCATGTCGAATCCCCTTCCCATAGCTTTCATGGCTGCCTGCACGTTGGGATAAACTCCGGCTATGGTTGCGGCGAACATGGCGGCGCCTGCTGCACAGGTCTGCTCACTTCGATGCACCTTTATGGGCATGTTCAGCACATCGGCCATCATCTGCATCACGAACGATGATTTCCTGGCCACTCCACCCACCCCGATCACTCCTTTTACCGGCACACCTTCGGAAATAAACCGCTCGACGATTCGCTTTGCGCCGAAACAGGTTGCTTCTGCAAGTGCGCGGAACATACGGGGTGCATCGGAAGCCAGGCCGAGGCCGATAAAGCCCCCCCTTAGGAGCGGGTCGGCATCAGGCGTTCTTCTTCCGTTCATCCAGTCGAGTGCGAGTTCGGAATTTTCATCAAAAGACAGCTCGGAGGCTTTTTGGCCAAGCGCTGCAATGATCTGGTCTTCGATTGCCGAGAGTTGTTTTGCATCGATATGTGCCAGTTGCTGCAGGGGCCATGAGATTAAATTCCTGAACCACGCATAGGCATCCCCGAAAGCGGACTGTCCCGCTTCCATACCAATCATGCCGGGGATGATCGAGCCGTTCACCTGTCCGCAGATTCCTTTTATTTCTTTATCATTAACCTCTTCATAAGGGGCCACCAGCATATCGCAGGTAGACGTTCCCATTACCTTGCTCAGGTAATAAGGTGCTATTTCACCTCCTACGGCGCCCATATGTGCATCCAGCGCGCCAATGCCTATCAGTACATCCGTATTTAATCCCAGTCTTTCTGCCCATTCCGCGCTGATTTTTCCTGCTGGCTGGTCCGAGGTCAGGGTGTGCCGGTAAAGTCTTTCCCTGAATCCTTTTAGCAGCGGATCTACCGAGATAAGAAATTCTTCAGCCGGTAACCCTTCGAAAGCTTCCGCCCAGATTGCTTTGTGCCCTGCCGCACATGCGCTTCTTTTTATTTCGGAAGCGTCTTTTCCCCCCGTTAACAGGAAGGGCATCCAGTCGCAGTGTTCTACCCAGCTATAGCAGGCATTCCTTACTTTTTCGTCTGTTCGCAGTGCATGTAACAATTTGGCCCAGAACCATTCAGAAGAATAAATGCCTCCTTCGAAACGCAGATAGTCTGTTTTGCTTTCGGCATTGCGCGCGTTGATCTCCGCGGCCTCCGCCACTGAAGTATGATCCTTCCAGAGAAAAAACATGGCGTTGGGATTCTCTTCGAATCCGGGCAGCAAGGCCAGCGGTATGCCTGTTTTATCTACCGCAACGGGCGTAGAGCCGGTAGTGTCTACCGAGATCGCTTTTATGTTTTTACTGATCTCCGGCCCCGCTTTTTCAACACATCGCCTGATCGTAGTTTCCAGGCCCTCGATATAATCCAGCGGGTGCTGCCTGAAGCGTTGCTCCGCCGCATTGCAATACAATCCCACTTTCCAGCGCGGATAGTGAAAAATAGCGGATGCCACTTCTTCGCCGGTGGCAGTATTGACAATTATCGAACGGACAGAATCGGTTCCGTAATCGGTTCCTATTACATAAGCTGTATTCATAAATAATCGGATGGAATATAAAGTGGAATATAAAAATAAGACTTAAATAAAAAAACCCCTCGTGAGAGGGGTATGAAAAGCAATCGTTGTAACAGACCGTTAAAGTAATCAATTTTTAAATAACAAAACAAATGAGATGAAGACTGAAATAATATGAAACGAAAAAATTCAAAATTACTCCATTACTTTTGTCACCTGACTTTATTCCAACCTTATCACTCCCAGCTCATCCTATGACATTTATTTTTTTATAATAGATCAATTATTTAAAATTTAAAGCTAAAAAGCTAGTCTTTAATCTGAGGATAAACGATTTTGAAATAAATCTCCAATTGTAGATGCGCCCTACTCGTTTATTATATAAATTATTGATTATTATAATGTGTTTTCCTTTTCCATCACTTATAGCCGGAGCAACCGTATCTGCGCCCCGATTGACCGGAATCAAAAAAGATACAGCATCGCCGGAATTGCCCAGGCATGTAGTAAAAATTACCCGCACCTGGGAACTTCCGCCGGTTTTGAAAGAGATTTCGGGCATTGCTTATATCGACTCCTCCCATATTTTATGTGTGCAGGATGAGGTAGGATCGGTGTATATATATAATATTACCCGGTCGGTTATGGAATCGCAGATCCCATTCGGCCCGCCAGGTGATTATGAAGCGGTGGCACTGGTGAAAGATGTGATCTATGTGGCCTGTGCCGACGGAAGGCTTTTCGAGATTTCCGGTTATAATTCGGCGAAGCCTTTAGTAAAAGAATATGGTACCCATCTGACGGTAAAGCAAAATGTAGAAGGCCTGAGCTACGACGCAGTATCGAACGTATTGCTGGTGGCCATTAAGGGGCAGGAAGAAGGTAATCAGTCTTATAAAGGCATTTATTCTTTCGATCCTGTAAAGAAACAAATGTCTGTGAAACCGGTTATAAAAATAAACCTGCAGGATCCGTTATTCGGCAAGGCGCAATCAAAGAAACCGCAGAGTGTCATTCGGCCTTCTGATCTTGCCGTGCATCCGATATCAGGGGATATTTATGTGCTTGATGGCAGCAAGCCGCAACTTTTAATAATGGATAAAGCGGGAAAGACTAAAGCATTATACTTATTGAGAAGGCCTGTCTTTAACCATCCCGAAGGAATTACTTTTTCTCCCACGGGAGAATGTTATATCTCCGATGGAGGAAACAGGCAGCAGCCCGGAAGACTGCTGCTTGTTGAAATAGTCAATTAATGATCCCTGTGATTATTAAACAGCGTGAAGAAGACAAACAGCTGGGCCATGCCATATTTGAAATCGGGGTCGATGCCGCCTGAAACATTCTGATCGAAATCGCCTACTTTGGTAATACCCAGGCAATACCTTGCACCAACACCAAACCCTCCGTTGCCATGGTATCCCAGGCCCGCATCGATAGCCAAATCAAGATTTTTGGCGAAGCTGTTAATGCTGCTATTCGGTATGTTTTCACTCAACTTAAATCCTGCCTGGGGACCGGCTTCCAGGTAAAAGCCGCCGTTAAACCGATATTTGGCCAGTACAGGTACTGAGAGATAATTTGCTTTGTAATCGCCCGCATTAAGCGTATTCTTGATCATAACACCTTGCGTGGAGAAAAGCAGTTCCGGTTGTATAGCGAAATTATCTCCTAATAAAAACGAAACGAATGCTCCTCCAGTAAAGCCGACACGGGCTTTCTGTTCAAAATTGCCGTTATTAAAGCTCGTAAGGTTCGGTCCCGCTTTAAGACCCAATTGAAATTTCTGCGCAAACAAACCCGTACTCAGCAACAGCATCGGGATGACGAATAGTTTTTTCATGCTCATATTTTTGAATACACTTATTAAAAAAGTGTGCCTTCCACAACTCTTCCTTCAGGCCGGGAACGATGGCCCAAAACGCAACCTGTTCCATTTTTCGGAATACAGTCCGTGTTTCGGAATAAATTAAAAATCAAGAAGCCTATAACACATTGATAATTAAATATTTATAGCATTGGCATAGGGCTTGGAATTATGTCCGTGTTCTTAATTATCAAACAAGTTTTATGAAAAAGTTTTTAAACATCTGTATCCTGATCGCCACACTCACCAACGTTCAAGCGAAGACTACCACTTACAATGTAACTGCTAACAGTACTTACAGCGCTAACGGCATTCCTTCGCAGTGTACTAACTGTATTATCAACATCGCAAATGGAGTAACGCTTACCCTTGACCAGGATATCTTTCTGCAGAATGTAACATTTAATGGTGGTACCATCAGCACAGACACTAAAAATATTACCTTCTGGTCTGCCGGTGCCTTTAATAATGTAACCGTTAACTTTAACCAGAGTGCCGGAATCATTAACTCGGGAGCGCTTACCATCACAGGCTCAACATTTAATTTTTATAATAATGCTTACGCCACTGTTTATACTTCAATTAGCCTGATCTCCAGCGCATGGAACTTTGACGGAAATTCTCATATGGAATCTACCGGCGGAACCTTCAGCTTGTCAAAAAGCTTTGTTACCGTAGGTGATGGTTCGGCATCAAGCAAGGCTTACGCAAAATTCAACGGCGGTAACTTTTCTATTCTTGATAACGTTTCTTTCCTGACCATTCTTTCAAACAGCAATTATTACTTTAACTGGAGCGCTTACAAAGCAAACAGCAAATCGATTAAAAATAACAATGCTCCTTATATCTACGGAACTGCTACCTTAAGCGCTGGCGGTACCTCTTCAAATGCTATGCTTCCTGTAAAACTTTCTGCTTTCGCTGTGAAAGTAACCGGTACAACTGTTAGCCTTGCATGGACAACCGACCAGGAAATGAATTCAGCTTTCTACGCTATCGAAAGAAGTGTTGATGGTGCTAACTGGACAGTGATCGGAAAGGTGAATGCACAGGGTACAACTTCTATAGCAACCAAATACTCTTTTGTTGATGCTTCACCGGTAAGCGGGGCCATCCAGTACAGGCTGAAAATGGTTGATATCGACGGAAATTTTGAATATTCACCGATAAAAGCGGTAAAGATCGAAGCGGCTGAAACACATCAGATGAGCATCTACCCTAACCCTGCTACTGAATATGTAGTGATCAGTTCAAAAGGTGGTGTTGCTGCTAACACAAAGATCCAGTTGATCTCGATGAATGGCCAGGTACTGAAGCAGGTGAATGGAAATGCTGCTAACGTAAATCTTTCAGTATCTGAATTTCGTTCTGGAAACTACATTGTAAGAGTTACTGACGCAGCAGGTGCAGCACAGAGCTTTAAACTTCTTATCTCTAAATAATAAAAATTAAAAACAAATCGTAAAACGCAGAAATTAAGAACAAAGGTTGATTGTTAAGAACACGCAGGCCGCAAGGCCTGTTTTTTTTATGCGTACCAAAGATCAGCGCCAGTGAAACGGATGCTTATATGAAAAGGTCAGTCTTCCAGTGCCCGGTTGAAGAAGTTCACCAGCGGATGGGCCACCTCAAAATATCCGGCCACTTTTTTCGAGAGCCCCTTTGTTGTAAGTTCCGCGTCAGTAATGGCCCGGGTAACGATCCAGCTTTTTAATTTTAAATAACCGATAGCAGGATTACTTTCATCATATCCTTTCGGTGGCCGCGAAAGCACTTCTTCTTTTCCTCTTTCGAAATCGCCGAACAGCGATCGGAATTTTTTTCGGTTACATATCTGCTGAAATTCCTCTGCGCTGTAATCGATTTCCTGCCTGATCTTTTTTAATTCGGGAGCCATGGGCATCCAGAGTCCCGAGGCGGCAAAACTTTTTCCCGGTTCAAAATGAAAATAATAGCCGGCAAACACTGCTTTTTTTCCGCCTTTTGAAAGATATATGCCCAGGTGGGTTTTATAGGGTGATTTGTCTTTGCTGAAACGTACGTCCCTGTTTATCCGGAACAAACACTCTTTCGGCTGAAGATGCGCCACCGAATCATCGAAGCTGCCGGTTTTTTTGATGATATCTGCCGTAAATACCTCTATATCGTGTTTGGTGCTCTCGTATTTTTTCCGGTTTTTTTCAAACCATTCCCACTGATTATTTTTCCGGAGATCTTTTAGAAACTGGAGCGAGCTCTGCTGGAACATTTTTAATTTTTTGGATAATCATTGTTTATTTCCACCCAATATCCGTCGGGGTCGGTAAAATAGATCTGCCTGATGCCATCGACTCTTAGCGTAACGGCATTTTTTTTCCCTCCCCAGTCATAATAGGTTATATTATGATCAGTGAGCCGTTTTATTATTTCCTCTATATCAGGGACGCTGAAACAGAGATGGCTGTTTTTGTCGTGTGTGGTAATAGTGGCAGCGCCCTGGATAAGATGCAGATGACTGTTATCGGCGATTTTAAACCAGGTATGCCTGCCATCGTGAAAGGGCTCGGGTATCGTATCGATCTGTATAATATCGTGATAGAATGCCGTGCTTTTCTGCAGGTCCTTTACGTAAATAGCAATATGGTTCAGCACGGGTTTCTGGGCATGCAGCGCATTTAGGGCAAAACATGCTGCCAATACGATCAAACCTGCCCTGATTATTCTTTTCATACTACAATTTAAGGCGAGCAATGATTAATTTGCCTAATTTTCTTTTATGATTCAGATCGGCGACTATAACCTGATGAAAGTAAGCCGCGAGGTGGATTTTGGCGTTTACCTCGACGACGGGAAGGATGGTATTCTTTTGCCTAAGCGATTTGTTCCGCCCGGAACCAGGCCCGGCGATGAGCTCCGCGTTTTCCTCTATCATGACAGCGAGGACCGCCTGATAGCGACCACGCAGGAGCCCCGCGGAAAAGCAGGTGATATTGTAAAGCTGAAAGCAGTGGGTGTTACGCAGCAGGGTGCGTTCCTCGACTGGGGATTGATGAAGGACCTTTTTGTTCCCAAATCGAAACAACTGGTCCGGATGTATCCCGGTGAGGAATATCTCGTGAAGATCTACATCGACGAAAGAACCGGGCGCGTTGCGGCCAGTGAGAAAATTGAACAATTCCTCAGCAATGAAACCCTAACGGTAAAGGAGTTGGAGAACGTTCATCTTACCGTGTACAGAAAATCGGATATCGGCTATGTGGTAATCATCAATCATCGCCACACAGGCGTACTGCATTTTAATGAGGTGTACCGCGACATTGCGATCGGCGATTCGTTTCCGGGATTTATAAAAAAAATATATCCCGACAATAAAATAGATGTGGTGGTGGGAAAGCCGGGTTATCAGCGCGTGGAGGGCGAGGCGCAGAAGATACTCGACCTGCTGGCCGAAAATAACGGATACCTTCCCTATCACGATAAATCAGACCCGAATGATATTTATTCGTTCTTTGGAATGAGCAAGAAAACATTTAAAATGAGTACCGGCAATTTATACAAACAACATCTGATTGTTTTTACCAAAACCGGCATTAAGCTCGCAGATAAAAATTAAAGAAAAGTTCGTACAAGCATTTTCCATTCGTCTTTTAATGAAGTAGAGGGTTCGCTTTTCCCGGCTTTATGATACCAGTAGCGCGCATTGCTGAGATCACCTTCCCTTCGGTGCAGATAAGCGTGTATCCAGGAACCATTCCGGCCGGTAATATCCTGTGCAATATTGTGAGCGCTTTCCCAGTCGCCCTTGCCATCGTACCACAGGGCTGTAAGTAATGCAGAAATATTCGCCGGAGGCTGATCATTTGCCAGGCTGTTGACGAATTGCTCGTAATCCATTTTATAAAAATAGGTATATATCGATTAATTTTACGCATGCTCAATGCGAATCTCAATAGTGAAAACCGTTCGCTCAGTTCAGCTGACAAGGAATTTGAGAATAGTATACGACCCTCTGTAATTGCAGATTTTTCGGGACAGGATCAGATTATAGAAAATATTAAAATCTTTATCCGGGCGGCAAAAATGCGCAACGAGGCATTGGATCATGTGCTGTTTCATGGCCCTCCCGGTTTGGGTAAAACAACGCTTAGCCGCATCGTGGCCAATGAACTCGGCGTGAATATCAAGGAAACTTCGGGACCCGTAATTGAAAAGCCAGGTGATCTGGCGGGGTTATTGACCAACCTCGAGCCGCATGACGTTTTATTTATTGACGAGATACACCGGCTAAGTACCGTGGTGGAGGAATATTTATACGCCGCTATGGAAGATTATCGTATCGATATTATGATCGATGCGGGGCCGAATGCAAGAAGCATACAGTTAACCCTGAATCCTTTCACTCTGATTGGTGCTACTACCAGGAGCGGCCTGCTTTCTGCGCCCCTGCTGTCGCGCTTCGCTATAAAATCGCGGCTGGAATATTATACTGCCGAAACCCTGTATCATATTATTCTTCGCGCGGCGAATATTTTAAATGTGAAAATAACTTCCGATGCAGCCGGCGAAATTTCGAGGAGAAGCCGCGGTACGCCGAGAATTGCAAACGGATTATTAAGAAGGGTAAGGGATTTTGCGCAGGTGCTGCATAATGGCGTGATCGATCTGGCCATTACCCAGCATGCGTTGAAGGCCCTGAATGTAGACGAACATGGACTTGATGATATGGATAATAAAATTCTTTCTACAATAGTTGATAAATTCAAGGGGGGGCCCGTAGGTATCAACACGATCGCTACGGCGGTGGGAGAAGAAAGCGGTACCCTTGAAGAAGTATATGAGCCTTTTCTTATCCAGGAAGGATTTTTGAAACGTACGCCCCGCGGCCGTGAAGCCACTCCAAAAGCGTATGAGCACCTGGGGAAAAAGCCGCAAGGGGGTTTGTTTTAGTCGATCTGCATAACTACCCCGGTCTCGCCTGAGGCGAGACCGCCCCTCCAAGGAGGGGCGGCAGACTCTCTGACTGTTATGAAGATGCAATCAATTCGGAAGTTACGTCCCCTCCGGAGGAGGGGTAGGTCTCCCCGACTGAAAAATTAAGACACCTTAAGCAGGCACGACCAGCCGGAAGCCATTTCCGTGAATATTTACGATCTCGATCTTCGGATCGTCTTTTAAATATTTACGCAGCTTGGCAATATAAACGTCCATGCTTCTTCCGTTGAAATAGGTGTCGCTGCCCCAGATCTTTTTCAGCGCCTGTTCCCTCGGCAGCAGATCATTGAGGTGTTCGGCCAGTAATTTCAACAGTTCATTTTCTTTCGGTGACAGGGTCTGCATCTTTCCGTCGTGGCTCAGCTCTCTCAATTTGGGATTGAAATGATAGCTTGCCAGGTCGTATTCTTTGTTTTCCTGTTCTTTATTCCCTTCTTCATTTCGTTTCAGGATCGCCTTGATCTTCAGCAATAACACCTCGCTATCGAAAGGTTTGGTGATATAATCGTCCGCACCGAGGCGGTACCCCTGGATGATATCGTCCTTCATGGTTTTTGCACTCAGAAAGAACAGCGGAATATCGGGGTCCACGTCGCGGATCTCTTCTGCAAGGGTGAAGCCATCCATATGCGGCATCATAATATCAAGCAGGCAGATGTCGAATTTTTCTCTTTGAAAAGCGGCAAGGCCCAGGCGGCCGTCTCTTTCCAGCGTTACATCAAAATCGTTCAGTTCAAGGTAATTTTTAAGCACCATCCCAAGATTCGTATCATCTTCGCACAACAATATTTTCGTTTTTTTGCCGTCCATGTTATAAATTTAAATCGGTGAATTAAACATACGGGAAATAAATTTAATTAATTTGATCCTAATCCTGCTACGCGGGTAATTTTTTGTTAATATAGCATCCTCAATTTTAATTTATGGCAGATAAAGACGCGTTCATTCAGCTGGTGAAGGATGGGTTTGGTTTTAAGGGTGAGAACTTCAAGATTGGCACGGCCATGCTCGATGGCAAGCCGCTAACGGGCAATGATGTATTTGTGCCTTTGAAAACGCTGAACCGTCATGGCCTGATTGCCGGCGCCACGGGAACGGGTAAAACGAAAACCCTGCAGGTGCTTGCCGAGGGGCTCAGCAACGCAAGCGTGCCTGTGCTGCTGATGGATATCAAAGGCGACCTGAGCGGCATTGCCGCCCCCGGAACGGCTAATGATAAGATAGCGGAGCGCCTCGCTCATACAGGCGGCGAATACAAGCCCCAGGGTTTCCGAATTCGGGCCCATTTTATTATCGAAGATATTGGGGTTAAATGACACGCAGGAAGGCGTAGTGGCCATGCTGTTCAAATATAGCGACGATAAAAAGCTGCCCCTGCTGGACCTTAAGGATTTTACCCGGCTGCTCCAGTTTGCAGGCAACGAAGGAAAAGATGAAATTGAAAAGGAATACGGAAAAATATCAACCACCACCACCGGCACTATCCTGCGCAAAGTGATAGAGTTGCAGCAGCAGGGAGCCGACCTGTTTTTCGGTGAGCCGTCTTTTGACGTAAACGACCTCATGCGCATTTCGAATGACGGAAGAGGAATGGTGAGCATTCTGCGGGTGACCGATATGCAGAACAGGCCGAAATTATTTTCGACATTTATGCTGAGCCTGCTGGCAGAATTATATGGCTCGATGCCTGAAGAAGGAGATCTCGACAAGCCCAAACTGGTATTATTTATCGATGAAGCGCACCTGGTTTTTCAGGAAGCGACCGCTGCGTTGCTGCAACAGATCGAGACCGTTGTTAAGCTGATCCGTTCAAAAGGCGTGGGCATATTTTTCTGTACGCAAAATCCGCAGGACATCCCTGCCGGGGTGCTGGCGCAGCTTGGCCTGAAAGTGCAGCATGCATTGCGCGCATTTACTGCGGCGGACAGAAAAACGATTAAGCAGGCCGCTCAAAATTATCCTGAAACAAAATTTTATGATGTAGACGCATTACTTACGCAACTGGGCACCGGCGAAGCGTTTGTTACATTATTAAATGAAAAAGGAATTCCGAGCCCTCTCGTGCAAACGATGATTATACCCCCTTCGTCAAGAATGGATGTGCTTACGCAAAGCGAGATGGATGCCATCATTGCCAGGTCGAAATTAAAAAGCAGGTATGAGCAAACGGTAGATAGCCAGAGCGCATATGAAATATTAAATGCAAAGCTGCAGGAGGCCGCCAGCAATACTGCTGCGACAGGAACTTCTTCTTCCTCTAAATCATCGCCGGCAGAAAAATCTACCCTGGATAAAATACTGGATAACTCTATTGTGCGCCAGGCCGGCCGCACGGCTGCGAGTATGATCACGCGTAGCCTGCTGGGTGCATTAGGACTCGGAGGGACGTCGAAATCCAAAAAAAGCAGTTGGTTTTAACGGTGAAATACAGGTGTTAAAGCGGTGAGGCAACCGTTTTTCACTCATTGGCTGATCATTAATTGATTTGATATTTGAAACATCAAAATAATTATTCTATGGGATTAGTGTATGCAGATATCGAATTGGTGAATTTTGCAGATGAAAGTCTGTATGAGGATGGCTATTTACCAAAGGAAAAAATTCGCAGTGTGCCGGTAAAGGCGATGGCGGATTCCGGGGCGATCAGGCTGGCTATAAACGAAAATGTGAGAGCTGCGCTGGGATTGCGAATAAGGAGCAGGATGACGGCCACGCTTGCAGATGGCACAGCAAAAGAATTCGACATCGCAGGACCTGTTAAAATCAGGTTCAAAGAAAGAGACTGCATCACGCAGGCATTCGTTTTGCCAGACAGTGAAGAAGTGCTTCTTGGCGCTATACCGATGGAGGATATGGACCTTGCCATCGTGCCTCTTACACAGTCGCTGGAATATAATCCAGCTCATCCCGACGGCCCGAAGTATTCGTTGCGCAAAATGAAAAAGGCCATATAACTGGATTGAGAACAGTATTCTTATCCATTTAATGAAATCAAATTGAAGAGATCAGTCCCTCATCCGATATGCTGATCCTGTTTTCTGATTGGAGAAAATGAATGGCTTCCATAAGTTTTTCCTTCGTAATCTCCGGCGCTCCCTGCATGATCTGTTTGACGGAAAGAGCGGAAGTGGCCGTAAGCCTCCGCAATTTGTCATGGATAATTTCAAAATCGGTTTTCGATAGCGGCTTCTTTTTTTTATTGATACAGATATCACAGATGCCGCAGTCCTTATTCTCTTTGTCTCCAAAATAATTACCGATCATTACGCTTCGGCATATCTCTTCTTCAAGCGCATAATTGATCATGGCTGCCACCCGCGATTCATATTGTTTTTTTCTTTTGATATAATTCGCCAGGTCGATCCGCAACTCCGAAGCCTTCACGCGGTTCTGTATTAAATAAACCTGGGGCTTTTCTTTTTGAGGAGCATATTTAATGATCCCGTGTGATTGTAGCTGGTACAGCTCTTCGGTCAGCGTATTCAGCGCGACCTTCAATACCCGGCATATGTTTTTTTCATAGATGTTCACCGGCATGTCCATAATCCCCTCGTAATTGCGGAGCAGGGCCTTAACAAGGGGATCGAGCTCCGGATGGTATTTTTCAAAATCATTCAACTGCTTCCTTTCCGCTATGACCTGGATTTTTGAAGGAACGAAGACCTGTTCGTTGAAGTATAATAATTCTTCCTGTTCAAGGGTTTTCAACGCTGCGATGGTTTCAGTAATTCCGATCCGGTCTTTTTGAGTTTCGGCCGAAATGTTTTCTGAAATGGGAACAGGCATTTTGATAAATGTGCCGATATTAAATTCATAGTAAAGGCCTTCCCCTGATCCCGCAGGCACCTGCAGGTAATTCATTAACGCCTGGTAGATTGTTCTGATTCTTTCCATTGAAGGAAAATGAATGACCGATGAGGCTTGCATGTCCCGTACCTCCTTATCGTTATGTAACAATACCACATACGATTTTTTTCCATCGCGGCCTGCCCGGCCTGCTTCCTGGTAATAATTTTCCAGGCAGTCGGGCATATCGGCATGGATCACTGTACGTACTTCCTGCTTGTCGATTCCCATGCCGAAGGCGTTGGTGCATACCATCACACGCGTTATATTTTTTATCCAGGCCTCCTGTTTTTGATTGCGTTCGCTACCCGGCAATCCGGCATGATAATAATCGGCGGAAATAGCGTGCATGTTGAGCAGGTCACTGATCTCTTTGGTGCGCTTTCTGCTTCCGCAATAGATGATCGCCGTTCCTTTTACTGCCGATAGGATATCCAGTATTTTATTGATTTTAGAGGGAACCTTAAAAACACTGTACGACAGATTGGGTCGTAAAAATGATTGACGGAAGATTTTACAATCGTGGAATAATAATTTTTCGCAGATGTCCTGCTGCACTTCCGGCGTTGCGGAGGCCGTCAGGGCAAGAACAGGAATTTGCGGCAGCTCTTCACGCAATAGCGCAATTTTAAGATAGGAAGGACGAAAATCATAGCCCCATTGGGAAATACAATGCGCCTCGTCAACCGCGATCAGGTTTATTCCCAGTGAATGCAGGTACTCTTTAAATAAATTTGTTTCAAGCCTTTCCGGCGACACATATAAGAACCTGCAATTGCTTCTGCCGGCAAGCTTTAGTGTATCGATCACCTCTTTTCTGCTTAGCCCGGAATGGATCGCGAATGCGGTAATGTTTTTCCGGCGCAGGTTTTCTACCTGGTCCTTCATCAAAGCAATTAGCGGGCTAACTACCAGGCATAATCCATCCATGGCCATCGCCGGAACCTGGAAGCATAACGATTTGCCACCGCCTGTGGGCAATAAAGCCAGGCAGTCCTGTTTGGACAAAACGGTTGAAATAATATCTTCCTGCAGTGGGCGGAAGGCATGATATCCCCAGTATTCTTTTAATATCGAATGAATATCGGCCAAGAAATATTATACTACTTTTTTTACAAATAATCTTCCTGAATTAATTGCCAGCACCACATCGCTCAACCCCATTATAAGCGCTCCGAAGGTGGGGCTCAGAAGCCCGAAAGCCGCTACCGGTATGGCGATAATATTGTAAATAAATGCCCAGAACAGGTTTTGTTTTATCGTGATATACGTATGCTTTCCGAGGCCCAGCGTCAAAGGCACATGATTAATGCCGTTGTTCATTAATACTACATCGGCTGTTTGCATGGCCAGTTGGGAGGCGTCGCTCAATGAAATGCCGATAGTTGCCTTTGCGAGCGCCGGTGCATCATTTATTCCGTCACCGATCATCGCTGTGGGCGCAGTGCTGGTCAGTTCCGCAATTTTATCTAATTTTTGTTGGGGGCTCTGTTCGGCAAGTACGGTGTCAATGTTTAGTTGCCCGGCCACTTTCCTGCATTTTTCCTCCCTGTCGCCGCTGAGCAAATAGGTTTTGATATTCTTTTTATGAAGATAGTCGATCACGGCTTTTGCTTCCATTCGTATTTCATCTTCCAGGTCCACCCAGCCGAGCAGCTCATCGTTTTTGATTAAATAAATAGAATGAGATTTGTCGTTGGTCAGTTGTTCGGCTATTTTATAGGAACCGGCTTTATACGAATCGCCGGCGCGTGCAACGGCTTCCATTCCGAGTCCCTTTACTTCTTCCACCTTGCTCCAGCGGATCTCATCTTTTCTTTTCCATTCAGTGGTAATGGTTCGTGCGATAGGATGGTTGGAATATTTTTCGAGCGAGAAAAGGATTTTTTTAAATTCATCTTCATCAATACCGGTCGCGATTTTGCCGATCCTGAAATTACCGGTTGTCAGTGTGCCTGTTTTATCGAAAACAACCTGGCGTATGTCTTTAAACAGTTCGAGACTTTTTGCGTTTCGGAACAGGATGCCGTTTTTTGCTGCCCTGCCAAGCCCCACCGCAATGGCTGCAGGTGTTGCCAGGCCCATGGCGCAGGGGCAGGCAATGACCAATACGGCTACGGCGCGCATCAATGATGGAGTAAACAGGTGCAATATGAACATATTCGCAATAAAGGTGATTGCAGCTATGCCCAATACGAGTGGCACGAAAACGGCGCTGATCCTGTCGGCCAGTTGCTGCACCGGAGGTTTTTCACCCTGTGCCAGCTTCACCAGGTTGATCATGTTTGCGAGCACCGAATGTTTTGCTTCAGCGGTTACCTGCGCTTTTACATTTCCATCAGCGATAATACTTCCGCCAATCAGTTTATCCTTCGGATTTTTTTCTACCGGCAAACTTTCCCCGGTAATGATCGATTCGTTTACGCTGGCAGTGCCGGATAATATTTTGCAGTCTGCCGGCACCTGTTCTCCGGTTCTTATCAGCACGAGATCTCCGCTTCTTAACTGATCATTTTCAACGGGCATGATCACTTCTTCATGTTCACCATTAAACGCGATCATATTGGCTACTACTTTCTGCGACTTCGATAATTTATTCAGCTCACGCTGGGTGGAATTTATAGAAGCGTCTTCCAGGTAATTTCCGAGGAAAACAAGCGTAATAATCGCAGGTTTCATAAAATAGATATTCGCTGCCCAGGCAGCAATACTGTTCCCGTAAGGCTATATACAAACGCCGCAGTAGCGCCAACGGCTACCAGCACATTCATGTTGGGCATTCTGTTGCGAATACTTTTTATTGCGCTACGGCCGAAAAAATCCATTCCCACGATGTAAACGGGAATGCAGAAACCCAGTTGTACCCAGGGGTTCATCAACCAGTGGATATGGGTGAACATATGCAGCATCAGCGGCAGCGTAAAAATTGCGCAGAATAAAAATCGCTGCAAATGATTTTTAAATAACCTTCTTCTGGTTTTTGCGGCAGGAGCTGAGCTGGTGCTGACAGAATATCCCAGACCTTCTATTCCTTTTATTAATTTATCGTGATCTTTCGTATTGTCTTCGTCAAAAATAACATCACCGCTGATGAGGTTGACCTTCACGTTATGCTTGCCTTTTTTCTCGAGATATTTTGAAACGGTGAGAGAACAGTTGGAACAGGTCATTCCTTCAACCTTCCAATGTGTCTTTTCCATATTGCAAATTTAAGGATTTGCAGGCAGGGGCATTTATATTTGCATCATGGAACTGGAATACGGCCTGGATGAAATGGAAAAGACCGCCATAAACGTTCTGGAAATTATCGGAACAGCCGGGGTTGTCGCATTCGAAGGAGAAATGGGAGCCGGGAAAACAACGTTTATCCAATCCATCTGCAGACAGCTTGGTGTGAAAGGGCCGGTGAGCAGCCCCACATTTTCCATTATAAATGAATATCAATCAGAGAAGGGAATTATTTTTCATATAGATCTGTATCGTTGTAATTCAGAAGACGAAGCCATACGGGCAGGGGTGGAAGAATGCATGTATTCAGGAGAACTTTGCCTCGTGGAATGGCCTTCCCGGGCGCCGGGGTTGTTTCCTGACAATACGCTGACGATAAACATCGCGGCACAGGAAGGAGGCAAAAGAAAGATAATCGTAAATTGAACAAGCAAATTAAAAACATTCCATGTCGCATCCGAAGCAGCAGGTTAACATCAGCACCTCTTTCAGCTATGAAACCCTCGAAGAAACGCTCGACGTAAAACCGAAGGGTGCGCAATTGCATATCGGCATTCCCCGGGAAACAGCTTTTCAGGAAAACAGGATCGCGCTTACACCCGATGCAGTAGGTGTCCTGGTTAACAATGGGCACCATGTGGTTATCGAGCATAATGCCGGCGAAGCCACGCATTTCCGGGACAAGGACTATGCAGAGGCGGGAGCAAAAATTGTGTATGACAAGGCTGATGTTTTTAAGGCGCCTATCCTGGTGAAATCAGCGCCGGTTGTGGATGAGGACCTTCCCCTTCTGCAACTCAACCAGCAGATATTTTCGCCCATCCATATGTCGGTAATGAAATCGTCGTTGCTGGAGAAAATGATGGAAAAAAGGATTACGGGTATCTCTTTCGAATCGCTCAGGGACGACAGTGGTACTTATCCTATCGTGCGGAGCATGAGCGAGATAGCCGGGAGCGCGGTGATGTTGATTGCGGGGCAATACCTGGGCTCGGCGAACCACGGTAAAGGCGTTTTGTTGGGCGGTATTTCGGGGATACCTCCTACGAAAGTAATTATAATCGGCGCGGGAATCGTTGGCGAATATGCGGCCCGTGCCGCTCTTGCGCTGGGTGCTTCGGTGAAAGTTTTTGACAACAGCGTGTACAGGCTGAAAAGGCTGCAGAACAATGTCGGCCATCGGTTATGGACCTCGGTAATTGAGCCCCGCATACTGGCTAAGCAACTCAAAACCTGCGAAGTGGCGGTTGGGGCCCTGGGCTCGCAAAGCGGTCGTACACCCGTGGTCGCCACTGAAGAAATGGTCAGTAATATGCGCCCGGGAAGCGTGATCATCGATGTGAGCGTGGACAGGGGTGGGTGTTTCGAAACGGCGGAAATAACCACGCACGAGCACCCGATATTCATGAAATACGGCGTGATCCATTATTGCGTTCCGAATATTCCCTCGGGCTTTGCACGCACGGCTTCACAGGCGATCAGCAGCGTGTTGATGCCCCTGTTACTGGAAGCCGGCGACAGCGGAGGTTTTGAAAATCTTATCTGGCATAAAATAAATCTTCGCTCGGGGATTTATTTATTCAAGGGCGCACTCACGAATTTTTATCTCAGCGAACGGTTCGACCTCAAGTACACCGACCTGAATTTATTGATAGCAAGCCAGCGATAAGGTGCAGAGGCGCCGGGGTGGGTTATATGTATCACCCCAACCCACCATCTTAACTTCATGAATTATTTTTATAATCCATCACATTGATGATATTCCTGCAGAAAGAATATTCCTGTCTGTCATTTGAACTGACGATGACCAGGCGATCAAGGCAATAATTATTTATCAGCGAATGATACAGGGAGATGCCCGCTTCGTCGAGATTGGTGCAGGGTTCGTCAAATAAAATCGAGGGCGTATCGGAGAAAACAGCCTGTGCCAGCTTTACGCGCTGTTTCATCCCGGAAGAATAATAACGTATCTGTTTATGCGCAGCATGTTCGAGAGAAATTATGGAAATAACAGCATCGATGGTTATGCCGCGTGGCAGAGGTTTGAATTTGTTATGAAAATTCAGAAATTCCACAAGCGTCATCTCTTCAATTAATTCCTGGAAAGGTGTAACGATGGAGATGTATTTATAAAAATTATTCTCATCGATTTTTTTTTCATCAATAATAAAATCGATTTTGCCTTCGCTCGCAGTAACGGCGCCGGCAATGATTTGCAGCAATGTTGATTTTCCGGATCCGTTCGGTCCGGTAATGGCATAAGAATCTGCTGAATGAAATTCGTAAGAAAGCTTTCGGAATATCCAGTCGCGGTTAAAGCGTTTGCCCGTGTCAGAAAGTGAGATCTGCATCGGTAGCAGTTTTGGATGGCCTCTTGATTATACCTGTTTTTGAATTATCGATAAATTCCAGGATCTGGTCCTTGATCGGACTGGCTTTGATATTTTCTTTGATATTCTGCACCGCTTCAGAAGTGGTATGCTTCTGCACGTACAAAATATGATAGATATCGGAAATAGCGGTGATCAATTCTTTGGAAAACCCCCTGCGTTGCAGTCCAACGATATTAATTCCCATATAGCTTAATGGCTCGCGTGCGGCTTTTATAAAAGGGGGAACGTCTTTCCGGATAACCGTATGTCCCGCGATATACGTATGCGCCCCAATGTGCGCAAATTGATGCGCACCCGCCATCCCGCTCAGGATCGCGTAATCATCGATGGTCACATGTCCGGCGAGCTGCACGGCATTGCCCAGTATTACGTTGTCGCCGATAATGCAGTCGTGTGCCACGTGCGAATAAGCCATTAGCAGACAATGGTTCCCTATTACGGTTTTCCATCTGTCTTTTGTTCCGCGGTTGATGGTTACGCATTCCCGGATGGTGGTGTAGTCGCCGATTTCAACCGTTGTTTCTTCTCCCACGAACTTAAGGTCTTGCGGGATGGCGCCCACCACGGCGCCGGGAAAGACCATACAATGTTTCCCGATATGCGCATACTGATCTATAATGGCATTCGACATGATACGGGTGTTGTCGCCGATCGTTGCATTTTCGTGGATCACTGCAAACGGATCGATGGTAACCCCATTACCGATTTTTGCATTAGGATGGATATATGCCAGCGGGCTAATCATACTTACGCTTTAGGTCTTTTTACAATTTGAGCTACTAAATCAGCTTCCGTAACCAGTTTTTCTCCTATAAAGATGGTGCCCTTCATTTCACAGATGCCCCTCCGTATGGGATTGGTTAACTCCATTTTGAGGATTAACGTATCTCCGGGGACAACTTTATGTTTGAATTTAACATTGTCGATCTTCAGAAAATAGGTGTCATATTTATCTTCCGTATCGCGGGGAATAGCAAGAAAGCCACCCGCCTGCGCCAGGGCTTCTACCTGTAAAACGCCCGGCATTACGCAGTTTCCGGGAAAATGGCCCTGGAAAAAGGGCTCGTTATACGTCACATTTTTAATTGCTACGACGCGCTTGTCGGTGAGTTCTATTACTTTGTCTACCAATAAGAAAGGATATCGGTGAGGCAACACCTGTTCTATGGCATGAATATCCAGGAGCGGTGCTTTGGAGGGATCGTAGTGCGGAACGTCCTGCCTGAATTTGTGTTTACGGATATGTTCCTTAATCTTTTTCGCGAACCGTACATTCGATGCGTGCCCGGGCCGGTTGGCAATGATATGCGCTTTGAAAGGGAATCCCACGAGGGCAAGATCGCCCACTACATCGAGCAGTTTATGCCTGGCCGGTTCATTGGGGAACCGGAGTTTCAGGTTATTTAATATCCCTTCTTCACTCACCTTCACATCGTGCTTATTGAAAACTTTCGAAATACGTTTTACCTGGTCATCCGTAATGGGCTTGTCTACCACCACGATCGCATTATTAATGTCCCCGCCTTTGATCAGGTTGTTAGCCAGCAGCCATTCCAGTTCATGAAAAAAGGAAAATGTTCTGCAGGGTGCTATTTCCTTGTTGAAATCGGTGATATTCTTCAGCGCGGCATGCTGGGTACCCAGTACGGGTGAATTAAAATCGATGAGCGTGTTGATACGGTAGCCATTGTAAGGAAGGGCCACCATTTCCACTTTCTTTTCCTCGTCAACAAAAGTGATATTATGATCGATCGAATAGTATATTTTTTTGGCGTCCTGCTTTACGGTGCCCGCTTTTTCCAGGGCTCCCACAAAGGGTTCGGCGCTGCCGTCCAGGATCGGAACCTCTTCACCGTCAATTTCGATGAGCACGTTATCGATCTGCATGCCTACCAGCGAGGCGAGCAGATGTTCGATGGTGCTCACCCTCGCGCCACCCGATTCAAGCGTGGTGCTGCGATTGGTTTCTATCACGTTGTCTACATCGGCTTTGATAAGGGGTTTATCTTTGAGGTCCACACGTTGAAAAATCATGCCTGTGTTCGGTTCGGCAGGCTTCAGGCGCATGGTTACAGCCTGACCGGTATGAATGCCCGCACCTGAAATGGTGATCTCCGATTTGATGGTATGTTGAAAATGATCTGCGTTGCCGGTGGTCCGCTCCATAGCCTGCGAAAGTAGGAACTAAAAGTGTATTAATAACTTAAATTCCCGCTTTCTCCATCATCAGCTGCCGGACGAGATTTTCCAGTTCGGTGATGCGTTTTTCCATCTCGGGAAGGTTGCGGGTAACCGCCTGGCTGCGCAAGGCGCTGGTGTAGTCGGATGCGGGTGAGCCCGTAACGGAGGTATTGGGAACTTTTATCGATTTACTTACCCCGCTCTGGGCATTGATTTTAGCATTGTCTGCAATCTGGATATGGCCCACAATGCCTGCCTGCCCCCCGATCATTACATTGTTGCCAATTTTGGTGCTTCCGCTTACTCCTGCCTGGGCGGCGATAACCGTGTGATGACCCACTTCCACATTATGCGCCACCTGGATCAGGTTATCGAGCTTGGCTCCTGATTTAATCAGAGTGGAGCCCATGGTGGCCCTGTCAATTGTGGAGTTGGCGCCTATTTCCACATTATCCTCGATAACGACGTTGCCTATCTGGGGTACTTTCTTGAAGGTGCCGTCTGGCTGCGGTGCAAAACCGAATCCATCGCTGCCAATCACGGTGCCGGCATGGATGCTTACATTATTGCCTATTACGCAGTCGTGGTAGATCCTTACCCCCGGATGAAGAATGGAATTGTCCCCGATTCTTACGTTGTTGCCGAGATAAGCAGAGGGATATATTTTTACGTTATTGCCAATTTGCACGTTTTCGCCGATATAGGCGAAGGCGCCCACGAAGATGTTTTCACCCAGTTGGGCCGATTTCGAGATATAGGAAGGCTCCTGTATACCGGTCATCTGCTGGGAGACCATTTGCTGGTAAGCCGATAAAAGCGTGGCGAACGCCGAATAGGGATCGGCCACTTTGAGAAGAGTGGCCCCGATCGGTTCCTTTATTTCCTGCTGCTCATGAACAATGATCACCGATGCTCCCGTTTTATAAAGGAATTCCTCGTATTTAGGATTGGCAAGAAATGCAAGCTGACCCTGCTTCGCTTCTTCGATTTTTCCAAACGAAGCCACGGTAACCTCAGGATCACCTTCTATCCTGGCATTGATTAACGAAGCAAGTTGAGCTGCCGAGAATTGCATAAAGTGATATTGATCTTATTTGAAATGGATCTATTTCAAAAAACAAATATAGAATTTTTTCACAGGCGTGGCGAGTGTTTGGTGTATCAGCGCATTATCCACTTCCGAAATATCCTTAACGCTTCCGTCTTTGAATAAAATATTGATTCTTTCCTCCGATGTATTGTATGTCGTATTCTCTGCTTCTCCTGTAAAAACAAAATATTCGCTTTCCTTTTTGCCGATCCCCAGCCTACTGCAAATCGCATTCCGCAATTCTTCTATCCATTGCTGGTCGAAGGGTTCGGCCTGCAATCTTACTTTTAATAGTCTGCGGTCGATCAGCAACCTGCAAAGTGTCGACAGAATTTTGTCGGGATGGTCCATCCATCGTTTCACGGTGCTCATCACGTCGAAATCATCAAGCAATAAAAATCTGTTAAGATTTTCTTCCCGGCTCATATCCACCCGGGAATTGACAAGGAAGAAGTCGAGATGCGCTGAAACGCTTTTCACCTCGCCGCCGTTATTGATGAGTTCCTTTGCCCGCTGCAATATTTTCACCATCATCATTTCGCCCGCTACCACCGTTTTATGGAGATAGGCCTGCCAGTACATCAGCCTTCTCGACACGAGGAATTTTTCTACCGAATAAATTCCTTTTTCTTCTACCATCAGCTGTCCCTTCTCAACAACCAGCATTTTAATAATGCGGTCGTAACCGATAACACCTTCCGATACGCCGGTGAAAAAACTGTCGCGGGTCAGGTAATCCAGACGGTCTACGTCGAGCTGCCCCGAAACAAGTTGCGAAAGAAACGGTTTATGGTAATTATTTGTGAAGATATTTATGGCTATTTCAAGTTGGCCCGGAAAAACTTTATTTAGTGCTTTCATCACCAGCAGTGATAATTTTTCGTGGTGATACCCCGGGATCAGAATTTTTTCCAGGGCGTGCGAATAGGGCCCGTGCCCCGAATCATGAAGCAGGGCGGCAATCTTTGCGCCTCTTTCCTCTTCGGGTGTTATTTCAGTGCCCTTGCTCTTTAATTCGCCCAGGGCGCTGCACATCAGGTGAAACGCGCCAAGTGAATGATGGAGCCTTGTGTGAATGGCGCCGGGATAAACGAGATGTGCAAATGCCATCTGTCCAATACGGCGAAGCCTTTGATAATAAGGATGTGCGATAATATCGGAAATCAACGAATCGTCGATGGTAATAAAACCATGAACGGGATCGTTGATGATTTTTCTGGTGCGATTGCTCATTGCCGTAAATTTACATCAATAATAGTCACTATGTCTTTAGCCAGAATTCTATGGGTGGATGACGAGATCGAAAGCCTTCAGTCGCAGATTTTATTTTTAAAGAATAAGGGGTATGAGGTAAGCGCATTGACGAACGGTTTCGACGCCATTGATTTTTTAAAAGAGCACGCCGTCGATGTGGTGCTGCTCGATGAATCAATGCCCGGCATAACCGGCCTTGAAACAGTGGCTAAGATAAAAGAAGCATATGCGCAACTCCCCGTTGTGCTGATCACGAAAAACGAAACGGAAAATCTGATGGATGATGCCATCGGCAGCCAGATCACCGATTACCTGATTAAGCCCGTAAACCCCAACCAGGTATTGCTGAGCCTTAAAAAAATTATCGATAACAGAAGGCTCGTGGCCGAGAAAACAACTTCCGCTTACCAGCAACAGTTCCGCAACCTGTTTATGGCTCTCAACAGTAACCCGGATTATAACGAGTGGATGGATATTTATAAAAAACTGGTATACTGGGAACTGGAAATGGAGAAGAGCGACAGCCCCGAGATGCAGGAAGTGCTGCAGACACAGAAGAGCGAAGCGAACACCGAATTTTTCAAATTTATTTCGAGGAATTATGCGAAATGGATGGACCCTAAAAATGCTTCGGGCCCTATTATGTCGCATACTTTGTTCCGCTATAAAATATTGCCGCACGTGGAAAAAGGCGTGCCTACTTTTTTCCTGCTGCTCGATAACCTTCGCTTCGACCAGTGGAAGGCGATACAGCCAATATTTTCCGAGAGTTTCAGAATACTCGAAGAAGAAACCTTTTACAGCATATTGCCCACGGCCACGCAATACAGCCGCAACGCGATCTTCGCGGGACTGACGCCACTGGAAATTGAAAAGCAATTTCATCAGCAATGGAAGAACGATGATGAAGAAGGCGGAAAGAATCTGAATGAAGAAGAATTCTTCCGGGCGCAGCTAAAAAGAATAAAGAAAGACGATATAAAATTCTCTTACACCAAGGTGCTGAACTACCAGGCGGGGCAGGAGCTCGTAAATAATATGCATAATCTAATGAACAATGATCTGAATATTATTGTTTACAATTTTGTGGACATGATGAGCCATGCCAGAACGGAAATGGAAGTATTGAAAGAACTGGCCGGCGACGAGATCAGCTACCGCTCGGTAACCAAAAGCTGGTTTGAGCATTCACCTTTGCACCAGGCGCTGAAAAAAATCGCGGACAAAAAAATAAACCTGATACTGGCGACGGATCATGGCAGCGTGCGTGTAAAATCACCGGCCAAGGTGATCGGCGACAAGCAAACCACCACAAACCTGCGCTACAAGCATGGCAGGAACCTGAATTATGAGCCGCGTGATGTGCTGGCTTTCAGGGATCCCAGAGAAGCCGGGCTTCCCGTTCCGACGGTCAACTCTTCCTACATATTCGCCAGGGAAGATATATTTCTCTGTTATCCCAACAATTACAATTATTATGTGAGCTATTACCGGAACACCTTCCAGCATGGCGGCGTAAGTCTTGAGGAAATGGTTATTCCCGTGATCCGGATGACGAATAAGTGATCCTGTCTGCGACCCACCCCGGTCTCGCCTCAGGCGAGACCGCCCCTCCGGAGGAGGGGATACAGGTAGTCTGACTGTTCTGAAGATGCGATTAATTTCGGGAATCACGTCCCTCCCTGGAGGGGCGGGGGTGGGTCCGGGGCAGGTCGAAGCACCGTGCATAATTTCTTATCTTCGCCATAATGAAATACACGCAACATACTCTCGACAAACTCGAAGATCTGCTGAAAGAAATGAACTATGTCGTTCGTTTCGAACGGGGAAATTTCCAGAGCGGCTATTGCATCCTCGAATCCAGGAAAGTGGTTGTGTTAAATAAATTTCTCCAGATGGAGGGCCGTATCAATACCATCATCGATCTTATCCCGAAGCTCAACTTTGACCCCGAAGCGCTTAGCCCCGAGGCACGCAAAACATTTGATCAGTTTCTCACCAAAGCCTGATTTTCTTTAGATTTGAAAAGTGGGATATCCTTCTTTAACCATTACATACCTGGGTACCGGCACCAGTGGCGGCGTTCCAATGATCGGGTGCAGTTGCCGCGTGTGCACTTCCACCGATCCGAAAGATAAAAGACTGCGGTCGAGCATTCTCGTCCGTTCCGAAAAAACTACACTGGTAGTAGACTCCGGGCCTGATTTCCGTCAGCAGATGCTGAGGGAAAATGTCAGGCACCTGGATGCGATTCTTTTTACCCATTCCCATAAGGACCATGTAGCCGGGCTGGATGACGTCCGCGCCTATAATTTTTTCAGCGGCAAGCCGATGGAGGTTTTTGCCAGCGAAATGACCCAGGCGGTTCTGATCCGTGAGTTCCCTTATGCTTTTGCCGATACCAAATATCCTGGCGTTCCGGAGATCCGGCTCAATACGATCGATTTCGAGCCTTTTGTCGTCGGTGATATTCCCGTTGTTCCCATAATGGTATGGCATTTAAAAATGCCGGTAACCGGTTTCCGCTTTGGCGATTTCACTTACATTACGGATGCAAACCGCATAGAGCCGCATGAATTTGACAAGATCCTCGGCACGAAAATACTCACGCTTAATACGCTTCGTAAAGAGGAGCACATTTCGCATTTTAGCCTGCAGGAAGGAATAAAAAAAGCAGGTGAAATTGCAGCGGCACAAACATATTTTACACATATCAGCCACCAGATGGGCCTTCATGAAGAGGTGGAGAAAGAACTGCCCGCCGGCGTTGATTTAGCGTACGATGGGCTGGTGGTTTCACTGTAAATTACCCGGAAAACAACAATTGTTTCGCTTTCTTCCATGGCTACCTTGCCTGCTCATAAAATTATTTATCTATGAGCATCAGGGAATATTTTTCATTTACAAAACGTGAGCGTGCAGGTATCCTGGCGCTGCTATGTATTTTATCAATTGTTGGATTTCTTCCTTACGTACTCCCGCACCCATCGCCAGTAGCCGGGCCGGTTCCAATTGACCACTTTGAGAAGCGAAGGCCTCCGGCCGATTCTGCCGTAAGCGTTCTTATTCGCAGTCCCGATAATAGCCCGAGGAAACAATCGTACCCGAAAAGAACTTATCCGCGTTCCGAATATTATCATTATCCGCCCCGTTCACGGACAGCGCCGTCTTTTACGCCCTATCGTCGTGAGGTGCGCAAATATGTTGCGGTTGATATTAATACGGCGGATACAACGGCATTCATTGCTTTGCCGGGTATTGGCAGTAAGCTGGCCAACCGGATTATCGCCTTTCGTGCGAAACTGGGGGGCTTCGATAGCATCGGGCGGATCAGGGAAGTATATGGCCTGCGGGATTCGGTTTATCAGAAGTTGTTGCCTTACCTGAAATGTGATTCGATGTACGCACCGATAGCCAGGCGATCTGGGGTTTAACCCTTGTAAGTGTCTTGGAATATGACTTATTTTGCAGCATGAATTTTGAAATCTCTGAAATCACCGCGCAGGTAGCTCAATCCGCCCGCGACTTTGCACATCAATATATCCGTCCAAATGTTATGAAATGGGATGAGTCCCAGGAGTTTCCCGTTGGTGTATTCAAAGAAATGGGCAAGCTGGGATTTATGGGCGTTCTGGTGCCGGAAGAATATGGGGGCGCCGGGCTATCTTATCACGAATATGTTTCTGTCATTACTGAGATAGCCAAAGTCTGCGGCTCTATCGGCCTCAGCGTCGCGGCCCATAATTCACTCTGTACGGGTCATATACTGAACTTCGGCAACGAGGAGCAGAAAAGAAAATATTTACCCAAGCTGGCCACTGGCGAATTCCTTGGCGCGTGGGGCCTTACCGAGCCCAATACCGGCAGCGATGCCAGCAACATGAAATGTGTGGCGCAAAAGGATGGCGACCACTGGATCATCAACGGAACTAAAAACTGGATCACGCATGGGATCAGCGGCGATGTGGCGGTGGTGATGACAAGAACGGGCGAGCCGCGGGCAAAGAATAATTCTACCGCATTCATCGTAGAGCGCGGAACTCCGGGGTTCAGCGGCGGAAAGAAGGAAAACAAGCTCGGCATGCGCGCCAGCGAAACCGCTGAAATGATCTTTGATAATTGTCGTATTCCTGATGCAAACCGTTTGGGAAAAGTGGGGGAGGGATTTAAACAGGCAATGAAAATTCTCGATGGGGGAAGAATCTCTATCGCAGCGCTTTCATTAGGTATTGCAAAGGGTGCTTACGAGGCTGCCGTTCAGTATTCAAAGGAGCGCAGGCAGTTTGACCAGCCTATTGCCAATTTCCAGGGAATAGCATTTAAGCTGGCCGATATGGCAACCGAAATTATGGCCGCCGAGTTGCTCACTCTCCAGGCCGCCGATAAAAAGGACCGGGGGGAGAGCATGACGCAGGAGGCTGCAATGGCAAAATATTATGCGAGCGAAACGGCAGTTAAAGTGTCCAATGAAGCGGTGCAGATATTTGGGGGCTATGGATATACCAAAGATTTTCCCGTTGAAAAATATTATCGCGACAGTAAGCTCTGCACTATTGGAGAGGGTACGTCTGAGATCCAGAAACTGGTGATCTCACGGGAATTGCTCAAATAAATTGAGGTATATTAGAGAATCAATCAATCCTGTATGCCAAAGATCAAGCTGAGCGAAATAAGTACCCGCGCGCCGAAGGAATTCGACAAAACCGAAACAAAGCTGAAGATTGACAAATTGCTCGAAGAGCTTGACGAACTTCAGAACCTGCTTTACGCTTCATCGAAATATTCTTTGCTGGTAATTATCCAGGGCATGGACGCCAGCGGTAAGGATGGAGCTGTAAGAAAAGTATTCAGCACTACCAATCCGCAGGGCGTTGTGGTGAAGTCCTTTAAAGTTCCCACCGAAGTGGAGGCCAGCCATGATTTTCTCTGGCGAATTCATGCAAATGCGCCTGCAAAAGGGATGATCCAGGTATTCAACAGGTCGCAGTATGAAGATATTCTTGTCACCCGTGTGCATAAATGGTGTGACGATGCAACGGCTAAAAAGCGCATGAAGGCTATCAATGATTTCGAGGAATTATTGCAGGAGCATAACAACACCCGCATCCTGAAATTCTATCTGCATATTTCAAAAGATGAGCAGCTTGAAAGATTACAGGAGCGTATTAAAGATCCGTCCAAGCAATGGAAGTATAATGAAAACGATTATAAGGAATCCGCTTTGTGGGATGATTATATGAGAATGTATGAAGATTGCTTCGAGAACTGTGATAAAGTTCCCTGGATCATCGTGCCTTCCGACCAGAACTGGTATAAGGAATATATTATACTGAAGAATGTTCGCGATGCGCTGAAATCATTTGATATGCAATACCCGGGAATTAAAAAGTGACCGTAGCAAACGGATATTTTTTTATTCGAGGAAATCGTTCTTGTCTTCCGGCTTGTATTTCTTAAACATATTTTCTATCGCACCTGCAAACATGGGAAATTTTCCCTTGGTATAATCTTTAATTACTTCGATGGCTTTGAGCGCCTGCTCATCGGTCAAGCCTGCTGTCAGCTTTAGTTTTTCGATCAGGTCTGTCATACAATTCGTTTAGGCAACTTTCAAAAGGCTCATCTTGCTCTTGCTGAACTTCTTTTCGGCATATTCGAGGTTAACATGCAGCGTGGTCACCTTTGAAGAAGGCAATTCAAACATCGCATCGGTGAGTATGCTTTCACAAATGCTGCGTAGCCCACGGGCGCCCAGTTTGTATTCGAGCGCTTTGTCTACCATGAAATCCAGCACGTCGTCATCAATGACCAGCTTAATGTTTTCCAGTTCAAATAATTTCCGGTACTGCTTGATCAGGGCATTTTTGGGTTCTACAAGGATAGAGCGCAGTGTAGCCTGGTCGAGCGGGTTCAGATAAGTCACCACCGGTAAACGGCCCAGCAATTCGGGAATTAATCCAAAACTTTTAAGATCCCTGGCATTCACATACTGCAGAAGGTTTTTCTTCATGCTTTCCTGCAGTTCCTTATTTACATTGAAGCCGATCGCATTTGTATTCACTCTTCTTGCGATCACCTTATCGATTCCATCGAAGGCGCCTCCGCAGATAAAGAGAATATTATGAGTATTTACTTTAATTAATTTCTGCTCGGGGTGTTTTCTTCCGCCTTGGGGGGGCACCAGAACATCCGTTCCTTCCAGCAGTTTCAGCAGTCCCTGCTGAACGCCTTCGCCGCTTACGTCGCGGGTAATGGAAGGATTATCTCCCTTGCGCGCTATCTTATCGATTTCGTCGATATAAACAATGCCTCTTTCGGCGGCGGGAACATCATAGTTGCAGACCTGCAGCAGCCTTGTGAGAATGCTTTCTACATCTTCGCCCACATATCCTGCTTCTGTAAAAACAGTTGCATCCACGATAGCAAACGGCACGTTCAGGAGTTTTGCGATCGTTTTGGCGAGCAGGGTTTTACCGGTGCCGGTTTCCCCTACCATCACGATATTGCTCTTCTCAATTTCTATATCGCCTTCGCTGGGTTTCTGCTGGAGCCTTTTGTAATGATTATAAACGGCAACAGACAATACTTTCTTGGCGTCGTCCTGGCCGATCACATATTCATCTAAAAATTTCTTGACTTCAAGCGGTTTTTTTACGTTAAGCTTGAATTGAGAGGGGGCCGGAATGTCGGGCCTTACCATCAGTTCCTGATCGATAATCTCACGTGCATGCTCGACACAGTTTTCACATATATGCCCTTCCTGTCCGGCAATCAAAATCTTCACTTCATCGCGGCTTCTGCCGCAAAAAGAGCAATGTAATGTTGTTTTAGCCATCTTAGTCCTTTATAATTCGGACACACAAAGTTCCCGAACTTTTCTTATACCTCCAAGTTCTCCGCCGCTCTGCGGCTTCCGTTCTTATAATTTTTAACCTATAATTTTTCTACGATCTGGTCCACGATGCCGTATTCAACCGATTCTTTTGCATCCATCCAGTAGTCGCGGTCGAAATCTTTCATGATCTGGTCCACCTTCTTACCGCAATTTTCTGCGAGTATCCGGGCGCCGATCTCTTTCACCCGGCGGGTTTGCTTTGCAGTAATCTCCAGATCTACGCTTACTCCCTGGATATGTCCTCCCAGGCTGGGCTGATGGATCATCACCTCGCCATGGGGATAGATATAACGCTTTCCTTTCGTTCCTCCACTGAGCAGGATGGAGCCCATCGACGCGGCCAGGCCCATACAAATGGTGCTTACGGGGCTTTTTATCATTTTCATCGTATCGTATATCACCATGCCACTCGTTACCACGCCACCGGGGCTGTTGATATAGAATTTGATCTCTTCACCAGGCTTATCCGCATCCAGCAGGAGTAATTTAGTGGTTATGTCTTTGGCCGACTTATCGTCTACCATCCCCCACAGGTACACTGCCCGGCTATCGAAAAAATATTTTTCCAGGCGTTTCATCAGCATGCCCATATCCGGTTTCGCTTCCCTTTCTTTTTCGTCTTCCTCTTCATCGTCCATCCTGAAGGGCTGATGTAAATATTTTGAGTTAATCTGCATATCCTTGTATTTGAGTTGATATTGGTTAGTCTTTCTTTTCTTTCCTGGGGTTCATGATCAGCACTTCATCCACCAGGCCGTATTCTTTGGCTTCTTCTGCCGTGAGCCAGTAATCGCGGTCACAGTCTTTTTCGATCTGTTTGTATGTTTTGCCGGTATGAAAAGCGAGTATATCGTAGAGGTTCTTTTTTACCTTCCTGATTTCGTTTACCGTGATGTCGATATCGCTGGCCTGTCCGCCTATAGCGCCACTGGGCTGGTGCATCATGATGCGGCTGTGCTTGAGCGCCGTGCGCTTGCCATGTCCGCCGGCCGTAAGTAAAACGGCTCCCATCGATGCGGCCATGCCGATACAGATCGTCGACACGTCGGGTGTGATGTATTGCATGGTATCATAGACGCCCAGGCCGGAGTATACACTGCCGCCGGGAGAGTTGATGTACATCTGGATGTCGCGGGTGCGGTCGGTGCTTTCCAGGAACAGTAATTGGGCCGTGACGATATTTGCCACTTCGTCATTTATAGGATAGCCGAGGAAGATGATCCGGTCCATCATGAGACGGCTGTACACGTCCATAACGGCCACGTTCATGGGCCTTTCCTCGATAATATTCGGTGTGAGATTGGTTACCTGGTGTTTGGTGTAGGCGTCGAGGGTATTGGATGAAATTCTTTTATGTTTAACGGCGTATTTATGAAATTCCTGCTGTAGATCCATGATGTTGGTTTTCTTGTAAGATTTCCGTTTACCTTTCAAATCTCCGTCCAAACTTTTAAACTGCCAAATAACTGACATTTCAACAGAAGAGCAGGAAATTCCCGATGAATCGGTGCCTAGGACTGTGTCAGCACTTTCAAACCCGAGGAGACATATTTGAGGATATTTTCATCTTCGGTGATGAGTATATAATCATTTGAAATCGCCTGCCAGACGATCATTTTGTCAAAAGGGTCTTTATGATGCATGGCGGTAAGCTGATGATAGGTTGTGCTTTCCTTTGCAGAGAGTGGTGCGACGAAAAACCCCATTTGTTCGCAGAAGCCTGCGAGTTCGTTCGGCTCTATACCTTTAATCACGACTTTCCCCAGGGAGGTCTTAAGTGAGATTTCCCAAAAGCTGATTACGCTGACAAATATCTGGTTTGCAGGATCAGTGATTGTTTCTTTGATTTTTCTCGACAATCTTTTTGAACCACCTACCGCCCAAATTAAGAAATGTGTATCCAACAGGTATTTCATAGGCCTAAAAGCTCTTCTTCTGTCATTTTAAAGTCGTCTTTAAAAATGACGGTCATTTTTCCATCCATAATCCCAATCTTCCTTCTTGGTTTCTTCTCTTCCGGCTTAGGGACAAGCTTGGCAACGATCTCTTTTTTCTTTCCATACGCGATGCTGATCTCGTGGCCGGCAAGTACCTTTTTAAGGGCCTCGGAGAAATGGGTTTTAAATTCCCCCACGCTCATTATAATTTCCATAAAGATTTGATTTAAGCTTCAAAGATAGTTGTTCTTGTCAACTTGTCAAGAAAAAAACAGGCAAAAATAAACCCCGGAACCAGGCCGGGGCTTTATATCGATAGATGATCTGCTATTAGTGATGGTGATGATGTTCCTGTACCATCCTGGTAAAATCGTCCTGGCTGATGGGTTTTTCTTCTTTCTGCACCTGGTTTTCGGCCCAGCCAAATAATTTCTCCGTGCGGATGCGGTGATAAGAGTCGTCGATGAACTTGCGGTCCTGCATCATCTTATTTACATACTCCTCCACCCAGGGCTGTTCTTCGGCCATGGCCTGCATACCCATATACCCGAACAACTGTTTTTTAGCGAAATCTTTGATATCATCGGCTGTTACGTCCAGCTTCTGATCAGCGCTGATCCGGTCGTTGATCAATGTCCATTTCAGTTGGTTCACAAAGTCGGGATATTCTTTCTCCACCTCTTCTTTCGATTTCTGCTGCTCGCCGCTGTTTTCCAGCCATCTTTTCAGAAAGCTCTCGGGAAAGCTGATCTCTGAGTGATCCAGCAGGCGATGGTAGATCTCGTGCTGCATCTGGTTGCGTGACTGGCCTTCCCAGTAAGACTACATTTCTTTTTTTATCTCTGCTCTCAGCTCTTCTTCGGTTTTGATCTCTTTTCCGGGATAAACAGACTTGAAAAGATCTTCATTTATTTCAGCGGGCTCGATATTCTCCTCTTCGTTGTTTCCTTCGGGGTCCTTCTTCTTGCCGTATGCTTTTCTCAGCCTTTCCACCTGTTCATCTATCATCGGCTCGCT
>JBGAJL010000174.1:0-4809 GCA_044224935.1 Flavitalea sp. | reverse complement strand
ATCAGCAGCAACACGGAACGGTGATGTGGGGCCTTAATAAGCTGTACCTGCTTATGGAAAAGCAACACAACCGTGGTCAGGATGGCGCGGGTGTAGCCGCTGTTAAATTGAACACCGAACCTGGCTATCCGTTCCTCAGCCGCATCCGCAGCGCCAATAACCAACCCATCGCCGAAATATTTTCAGAGATTAACAGGCAGGTGCTGGAACTAAAAAAATATCAGCCCGACATTACTTCTCATCCCGGCCTCATGAAGGGCCATATCGATTTCGCCGGCGAACTCTTACTCGGCCATCTGCGTTATGGCACACAGGGGAAGAACAATGCTGAATTCTGCCATCCTTTTATTAAAAGACACACGATTCCTGCACGCAACCTTGCGCTGGCGGGTAATTTCAATCTTGTAAATACCGACGAATTATTCGCGCTGGTGAATATTGAGCCGGGTGAATTTCAGAAGCAGAGTGACCTTGCCGCAATGATGGAAGTGATCCATCATTTTATCGTCAAAGGTGATGAAGAATCGCCCGGTGACCTGGATATTGTAAAAGTGCTCAGCAAATCCGTTTCTCTTTTCGACGGTGGTTTTAATGTGGGTGGACTCGTAGGGAATGGAGATGCTTTCATTTTCCGTGATGCCCACGGCATCAGGCCATCCTACTATTATATCAATGAAGAAGTGATTGTTGCCGCTTCGGAAAGGGCCGCTATCAGAACCGTTTTTAATGTGGGCGAAAACGAAGTGAAAGAATTAATGCCGGGCAATGCGCTGATCATTAAAGCTGACGGAAGATACGGGATTCACCAGATCATCGAACCAAAGGAAAGAAGAGCCTGTAGTTTTGAACGAATATATTTTTCGCGCGGCAGCGATGAAAAAATTTACAGCGAAAGAAGCGCACTTGGATATAATCTCAGCGACCAGGTGCTTAAGGCAGTTAATTACGATACAAAAAATACAATCCTTTCATTTATTCCCAATACTGCCGAGGTAGCATTTTACGGGTTATGGAAAGGAGTTGACGATTATCTGAAGAAAATAAAGATCGAAAGAATATTATCCTGGGGTGACGACATCAATGAGGAAAAGCTCACGGAGATGATCGAAAGGAAAATAAGGATCGAAAAAGTAGCTATCAAGGATGTCAAAATGCGCACCTTCATTACGGAAGATGGCAGCAGAAACGAGATGGTGCAGCACGTATATGATATCACGTATGGCACCGTAAACAAAGGAGTGGATACACTCGTTGTAATAGACGATTCCATCGTGAGAGGCACCACGCTGAAGCAGAGCATTGTGAGAATGCTGGCCCGGCTGGAGCCCAAAAAGATCATCATCGTTTCTTCTGCTCCGCAGATCAGGTATCCCGATTGTTACGGCATCGACATGAGCAAGCTCGGTGATTTTATTGCTTTCCGCGCCGCTATCGAATTATTGAAGGAGCGCGGAAAGGAAAATTATCTTGGAGAATTGCTTGAAAAATGCAAGGAATTGCAACGTTCAGGATTGTTGCATACTGAGAATGTTGTGCAGCAGTTATATAATATGTTTACTACGGAAGAGATCTCCGAAAAGATAGCGGAGCTTATCACACCCAAAGGGCTCACCATTCCCATACAGGTGATCTTCCAGACTATCGAATCGCTTCACCGCGCCTGCCCTACCAACACGGGCGACTGGTATTTCACCGGCAACTATCCCACACCAGGAGGCAACCGGGTGGTCAACAAAGCCTTTATTAATTTCATGGAGGGGAAGAACGTGCGCGGCTATTAGCTCCCGGTACCTATTCGGCTAAGGATCCCGGCAATTCCTGATTTTCGGTTATACATGGCGGACCATTTTACGGTGCCTTTTTATTAAATAATTGATTTAAATTGAGTGGCGTAAAGAATGTCCATGGAGCCGACCCGCAATCTTACCTTATTTCTTCAAAAATCAGGTAGCATTTTTCATGTATCTACCGAATTGAGCGGGCGATTTACGTACGCCAACCAACTCTATAGAAAGATATTCTTTCAGGGTGGCCAAAACTTTCATGATCAATTCTTTCAGTCGTCGCTTCTGCCGGAAGATCTGGTTCTTTATAAAGAATCGATCGAACAATGCCAGCGTGTTCCCGGCGAAAATATATGCGTGGATCTTCGCAGGATGCGCGATGACAACAGCACGTTCTGGATCCGCTGGGAATTCTGTTATTTCCCCGATGCAGAGAATGGCGGCACGGTGGAGGCGCTTGGCACCGATATTACCGAGACAAAAAGAGCCGAGAACGAGCGCTTGCAGGTGGAACAGAAACTTGCCCGCGAAAGATATTTACTCAGAACCGTGATCGATCATATCCCCGATGCGGTATATGTGAAAGACACCGAATCAAGACATATTATCAATAACAGGGCCTCACTGAATATTCTGGGCGCCCAAACAGAAGAAGAAACGCTGGGCAGGACGGTAATCGATTATCTCAGCACTGAATCGGCCAACCGGCTGATGGAAATGGACAAGGAACTGATTGAGTCCGGCAAGCCTGTGACGCTGAGGGAAGAGCTGCAACTGAATAAAGACGGCGAAAAAAAGTGGATGCTGATCACCAAGGTTCCTTTACGAAAAGAAAATAATGAAGTGATCGGTCTGGTAGGTATCGCGCGGGATATTACGGAAGCCAAGCGATTTCAGGACCAGATGGCAGCGGATAAGATTGCCAGGCAAAAGCTGGTAACCGAAGCCGCCATCATGGCCCAGGAAAGGGAGCGGGCCGAAATGGGCCGCGAATTGCATGATAATATCAACCAGATACTGACAACCACGAAAATGTATCTTGATATGGCGTTGACGGAAAGAGATATCAGGGACGAATTAATGATCAAAAGCCATGAAAATATCTCAAGCGTTATCGAAGAGATCAGGATCCTGTCTAAATCGCTGGTGCCCCCTTCGCTGGGCGATATAGGCCTGAAAGAAGCGATACAGGAAATGCTCAATAATCTCAGGGTATCGCAGAAAATAGATCTTAAACTGCGCACGAGCGGCCTTGGAAAAATAAATATCCCGGGAAATATGCAGCTGATGGTATTCCGAATCGTACAGGAACAGATAAATAATGTACTGAAGCATTCAAAAGCAACTGCCGTGGAAATAAAACTGGTGGCAACCACGGATCAGCTCAGCCTGAGTATTACCGACGATGGCGTGGGGTTTGATCCGAAAAAAAGGATGAAAGGGATTGGCCTGATGAATATCGCCAGCAGGGCCGAAGTGCACGATGGCAATATGGAAATTATCAGCTCTCCCGGTCACGGATGCACACTTAAAGTCTCAATACCTGTTAAAAATTAAAGTTAAACCTACAACGATGGGAAGAATTTCAGTAATGATTGTAGACGACCATACGCTTATCAGGGAAACCTGGTCTTTTTTGTTAGGAAGAAATGAAAATTTTGAAGTGATCGCCGAAGTGGGTGACGGCCAGAAAGCTATTGATACAGCACGCGATAAGCGCCCCAATATTATTCTGCTCGACATCAACATGGCTCCGCTCAACGGGTTCGATGTATTGAAAATGGTGCGCAAGCAAAGCCCGGCATCGAAGGTGATCGCCGTGTCCATGCATTCACAGCCCGCTTATGCAAAAAAAATGCTTCGTATGGGGGCAAAGGGATATGTAACGAAAAATTCCCCGCGGCAGGAAATGCTCGATGCCATAATGGAAGTATATAATGGAAGCACGTATATCTGCCAGGAAGTGAAAAATATACTGTCGGATCAGATGCTGAATGAAGAAGATAATACGGCAGGATTAAATCAATTGTCTGAACGGGAAATTGAAGTGATCAACCAGATCAGGGATGGCTTATCTTCCAAAGAAATAGCCGACCGGCTCGCAATCTCTATAAAAACCGTGGAGGTACATAGGCATAATATCCTGAAGAAGCTAAAGGTGAAGAACACCGCCTCTTTAATTAATTTTATAAACTCCAGTGGCTTGTAATGTTTCTACGCCGATGAAATTATAACGATGAAGACACTTTTACTTATCAGGCATGCTAAAAGCAGCTGGGAAAACTTTACTGTTGCAGATATCGACAGGCCTCTCAATGAAAGGGGCAAAAAGAATGCGCAGGATATGGCGGCAAGATTGGAAAAAAGAGGCCTTCGGATCGATACGTTTTTATCGAGCCCGGCGAAAAGAACAATGAGTACGGCCAGGTTATTCGTGGACGTATTGCAGCAGGACAGGGGGGATATTATAGAAATACCTGATTTATACCATGCTAATAAGGCGGCTTTTCTCAAAACGATCCGGGCAGTACCCAACGACCCTGCCACAATAGCCCTGTTTTCACATAATCCGGGGATCACAGAGTTTGTAAACAGCCTCTGCAGCACCCGGGTTGATCAAATGCCCACCTGCGCCATATTTGCCGTAAAATGCGCAATCGGCAGCTGGGCGGAGTTCGAGCCGGGCAGCAATGAGTTTTATTTTTTCGACTTTCCGCGGAACCAATAGCGGTAGCTGCCGTTTTTCCAGAGCCCTTTCCACCCAGCTTCCACCGGGATGCGGCCGGATTAAAAATCAGGAAATTACTGGCATTTCTGTTTTTTTCTTTATATTTTGTGCCCTTCATATTCCTATAAAAGACACTGTTCCGATTTCCCCTGCGAAAGCTGACCTTAAACTAAAGCAGTGTCATGAAACCATTAAAGCGGGCTTTCTTTTTTATCTTTCTTTTTTTTGTTGCCAAATCCTATTCGCAGAGCAATTGTGTGGATTGGGACGCCTGGCGTTATCCTAAAATTATCGGAG
>JBGAJL010000173.1:0-4824 GCA_044224935.1 Flavitalea sp. | reverse complement strand
AGATGAAATATATCGACCCGCAGATTATCACCGAACTGGACTGGTGGGAAAAAATAAAGATATCGGATGAAATGGAGCTGACCGCTTTGCCTGCCCGGCATTTTTCGGGACGAACAATAAAGAGGAATAATACGTTATGGTGCTCATTTGCTTTAAAAATCCCCGGTTGCAATATTTATATCGGGGGAGATTCGGGATATGATGCGCATTTTAAAAAAATAGGCGCGCAATACGGGCCCTTCGACATGGCTATACTGGAATGCGGGCAATACGATACCGACTGGCCTTATATTCATATGATGCCCGAACAGACGGTGCAGGCTGCTGCCGATCTTCGCGCAAAAATATTATTACCCGTGCACTGGGGCAAATTTACGCTGGCGAATCATCCCTGGAATGAGCCGGCGCAGCGTGTAATAAGAGCCGCTGCAGCATCCAACATACAGGTGACGATCCCGATGATAGGAGAATCGGTTATTTTAAATGAATATTATCCATCAAAAACCTGGTGGAATATATAAATAGCAATAATGAATATAATAATTACCGGCGCCACGGGAATGGTGGGCGCTGAAGTGGTGCGGCAGGCGATTGATGATCCCGCTATCGACCGGGTCAGTATAATTACACGCCGCAGGGTGGAGATGGTGCATCCGAAATTGCAACAATATATTCATACGGATTTTATGGACTACAGCAGTTTGCCGGAACTGTTTAAAGAGTCTGATGCCTGCATCTGGTGCCTTGGCATTTCACAATCGAAAGTGAGCAGGAAACAATATTATGAAATTACGTATAGCTATACGGTAGCTGCGGCGAAAGCAATGATCGCAGCAAATGCCGGCATCAGCTTCCTGTTCCTGAGTGGTGAGGGCGCGGATTCCAGGGAGCGCAGCATGATCCGCTTTGCAAGGGTGAAGGGGCAGGCTGAGAATGCGCTTAAGGAACTGCATTTCCGGAAATTATTTATTTTCCGGCCCGGAGGTATTCGCGCATCGGCGCCGCCTCCTCATCCGGATTTTTTTAAAAGAGCCGAAATGCTGGTGGTAAAGACGATGAGTATTGTGTGGCCCTGGTCCGTTGTGTCCACAAAGGAACTGGCCCAGGTGATGCTGAAAATAGCAAAGGAAGGATATCCCGATACGATCGTGAATCATCGCGCCATAAAAAAATTATCACACGCATGGAAGTAATCTTCCCGGGCTATCGGTAGCGTGCCTGCATGTAAGCCGCAAGGTAGTTGGCAACGATTGGCATATTCTTTTAAAATACTGCCTCTAAAGCATATATTTGTAGACACAGCATTATCAAAATAAAAATAAAAAAGATGAATAATTTTTTCAGGGCGCTGATCGCAGGCTACGGTGCGAAAAAGCTGGGTGGAGGTTGTTTCGGCACCATCATCGTATTTATCATTATCTGGTATGCGCTGGGACATTGTAATTAATTTTTTCTGCAATGAAGAAAGTTCGGGCCTCCACAAGATCAAGGCCTGTTTCTCTGGCAGAGGAACGGGCGCGGCTTGCGATTGACGCTGCTGAACTGGGTGTTTACGAAAAGGACCTCCGTACGAATACCATGGTGGCCAACAGGCGCCTCCAGGAAATATTCGGACTGCATCATAAGAAACTAATACCGTTCGATTATCCTTCTGCCATTCATCCCGAAGATCTTCCCATTCGCAACAGCGCTTATGCCGAATCGATGATTACGGGATACCTGGCATACGAAGTTCGTGTGATATGGCCCGATAAATCGATACACTGGGTAAAAACGACCGGTAAAGTTATTTACGAAAATGATGAGCCGGTTACCTTGCTCGGAGTGATACAGGATATTACCGAACAGAAAGAATTTGAAGGTAAGCTGGCCAGGCAGGTGCAGGACAAAACCAGGGACCTGCAGCTTGCCAACCAGGAGCTTCAGCATATTAATGCGGAACTGGAGCAATACGTACATGTAAGCAGTCACGACCTCCAGGAACCACTGCGTAAGATCAGGATCTATTCGGAAATGATCCTGACCCGCGACCATGACCAGCTGACTGAGTCTGCAAAAACACATTTTGCCAAGATCAACGCTGCGGCGGAACGGTTAAGCCGTTCCCTAAAGGATCTTCTCAATTTTAACAGCGTTAATAAAGAGGACCGATATGAAAGTGTAGACCTGAATGAGATAATTAAAATGGCCGAGAATGATCTCGAACTGGTGATCGCGCAGAAAAATGCATCGATAACATATGTGCATATGCCTGCAATACGGGCCATACCGGTGCAGATGCACCAGTTATTTTATAACCTGTTGAATAATGCGCTCAAATTTTCAAAAAGCGAAAATCCTCCGCAAATAGAAATACGGACAAATATTATTTCGTCGCAAAATGCACAGCAATATCATTATCTCGACGGCTCGAAAAAGTATGTGGAGATAGTGGTGAAAGACAATGGGGTTGGATTTGAACAATCCAATGCTGAAAAGATATTTAATATGTTTCAGCGGCTGCACGATCGCAGGGTATTCAGCGGCACGGGAATCGGCCTCGCACTCTGTAAAAAAGTAGTGCAGAATCACGGGGGCAGGATCTGGGCAAGCTCGGCACCGGGTAAAGGCGCTACATTTCATGTCATCCTGCCGCGGAATTAGCGATCAGTATTCACTCTTCTTATTTCTTCTTCCGCCCCACCTGATTTTCCCGCGCTGTTTTTTCCTTTTTTACCAAACCGGCAGGTGAATGCGATACTGGCAAACCGGCTGTCTCTTGTTATTTTAAAATATTCGGTGGCCCTGTTGAAATCAGTATTGCCTTTCATGGCCTGAGTATAAAAAATATCGCGCACCAGGAATTTCAGCGTGCCCCGGTTATTTAAAACCTGTTTTGACACGCCGGCCGACAATTGACCCGTGGGGTCGGTGATCTCCTGCAACTCTACTTCGCGCGTATTATAGAATCCTGAAATCTCTCCCGACCAGCCATGGCTGAATTTAAACTGGTTGTTGATATTCAGATTCATTTGTGTAAGAGCTGTTTCCCTGTTGTTCCATACAAAACCTTTTATCTTCTTATGATTTACCGACACCTGTGCAGAAAATGACCACCAGCTTAGCGGGCCTGCCTGCGCACTTACCGACAAGCCGAGATTGGTCATTTTGTCGAGATTGCCTTCGCTGTAATAAATGATCCCGGTACTGTCGCGTAAAAATATCTGGGAAAAATAATCTTTGGTTATACTGTAGCTGAGACTGGTAGCGAGGAGATTTTTAAAATTATGGGAGAGTGCAGTATTCCAGGTGTATTGTGGCCGGTAGTAAGGATTGCCGCTCTGATAAGTGTATTTGTTGATTACAAAAACAAATGGATTTAATGACTGGAAGGGTGGCCGGTCAATGCGCCGGCCTGCGCTGAAAGAAAATGAATTTAACGAATCGGCCCGCAGGCTGATCAGCGCGTTTGGAAAAATATCGCCATAGTCTCTCGAAAAGGAAGAATCTTTCCTGACCAGGTTGCCTAATTGTTCTGCATCATAGTTTGTGGCTTCGTATCGCAGCCCTGCCTGCAGGGTAAGCTTATCGGCGTGCATTTCAAAATTTCCATACAGCGCATGAACATTTTCGGTGTATAGGAAATGATTGGTTTTACCGAAGTCCATCACCGGTCCGGAACCATTATCATCAAAATATTCGGCACGGTTATTCGTTTTTACGTGCGAAGATTTCCATCCCAGTTCCATCTTCATATTATTCTGAAAGCTTTGAGAATAATCAGCCTTTCCTGTAAAAATATTTATCGACGAAGGAATATTTCCATTGATAATTTCATTGTATCCGCCCGGAATATCGAGATGGTTATTGAAATGCTGCTCATCTTTTATCTTATAACCGATATAATCGAGATCGGCTGTTAGCTCCTTTGTTTTGCCAAATGAATGTCGGGCATTGATATTGATACCGCCATTGTTCAGCCGGTTGCTGTTGGAACTGCTGGTGCTGATAACGGAATCTTTTATCCCGGCAGCGTTCATCCATATTGCATCGTTATCGCCCGTAATTTTCCGTGTAAAAGAAGAGCCTGTAAGCGCGAGGCCCAACGCTGTATTTTTATCGGGAAAATAATCCACACCCGTTTTCAGCGTTTGAGAGGGGCCTCTTCCCGTGAAATACGTTGGCTGCTCGAGTAAGGCAGTGATAGTCTGATTGTCTGCCGCATAATATTTTCTGAAAGCATACAGGTCGCTGAAATTCCTGCCCATGCTTATGCTGGTATTTGCATATACATTAAATTTTCCCTGGTAATAATTAAGCCCTGCACTGTTTGCGGATCTTGCAAAACGTCCATGCCCGAACGAAAGACTTATATTTCCATTAAATCCGCGCTGCCGGTTTTTTTTGGTGATAATGTTGATGATACCTGCATTGCCCGATGCATCATATTTCGAAGAAGGGTTATCGATGATTTCAATCTGATCTATTACGGAGGCATTCATTCCATTCAGTAGATTATTAAGGTACATGCCTGAAATCTCTACGCGTTTGCCGTCGATCATCACGGAAACCCCATTGCGCCCTTTAAGGCTGATATTTCCATTCTTATCGACTGATATTCCTGGGGATTTTTCGAGCACTTCAAAAAGAGTGGCACCGGTATTGGATACTGAAGCATCTACATTAATAATTGTCCTGTCGGGGAGAATGATTACAGGAGGCCGTTTTCCTGTTACTGTAACCGCTCTAAGCGCTGTAGGTTTTATCGTGGTATCCACGGAAGAATCTTTAGGCTGCGCTATCAGGTATCCGCAGCAAAAGATACAGAACAGGATAAGTACAGAT